>CAZOOS010000072.1:2257-11952 GCA_964581475.1 uncultured Hyphomicrobium sp. | reverse complement strand
GCGATGACAACGCGCTTCTGCGTCGGAATGTTGACGCCTGCGATACGGGCCACACATCTCTCCTGAGGTCTCGAATGCCGCCGGCAGAAGCACTCCGCCCCCGGTGCGGCATACCGCTGCTCGAATGTTCTTGCGCCAAAAAACGCACCTATCCAGCCCGTCTGGTATCAGACCGGATTTTTGTGAAGGTGCGTTAAGAACGGGGTGTTGTAGCGGAGCAATAGGCCTCCGTCAATTGGCCGGATAACGGTTTTTTAGGGTGCGGCGAGACCGCTCAAAACAGTGTCCACCTGGGCGCCGACCTCGCCAATGGGCGCCATTCCATCGACGGAGTGCAGCTTGCCCTTGGCGAAGTAGTAGCCGATCAGCGGGGCCGTCTCGCGGTAATAGGCCATGAGGCGGTTCTTCACCGTCTCCGGGTTGTCGTCCGCCCGGCGCACGAAGCTCGTGCCGCCGCAGCGGTCGCAAACCCCATCGACCTTCGGTTTGCATGTCGTGTCATGATAGCTCGCCCCGCAGTTGGCGCAGACGTAGCGGCCGGTGATGCGGTCGATCAGCGCCGCGTCGTTTACCTTGAGCTCGATGACGGCGTCGATCTTTTTGCCCTGAGACGAGAGCAACTCGTCCAGCGCCGCGGCTTGCTTGAGGGTGCGCGGGAACCCGTCGAGGATGAAGCCCTTGAGGCAATCGGGCTGGGCGATACGCTCGGCGATGATCTTGATCACCACGTCGTCGGGGACCAAGCCACCCGCTTCCATGATGGTGCTGGCCTCGCGGCCGATGGGCGTACCGGCCTTGACCGCCGCCCGTAGCATATCGCCGGTCGAAAGCTGAATGAGCCCTCGTTTCTTGGCAATCCCTTCGGCTTGCGTCCCTTTGCCGGCTCCCGGTGGACCCAGCAGGATCAGGTTCATCGCCGTCCTCGCCCGCCCGTGCTGGCGCCTCTGAGCTTGGCCTTCTTGATCAGGCCTTCGTACTGGTGCGCCAGCAGATGGCTCTGCACCTGAGCCACGGTGTCCATTGTCACGCTCACCGCGATGAGCAGCGAGGTGCCACCGAAGTAGAAGGGCACAGCGGCATAGGAAATCAGGATTTCCGGCAGGACGCAAACGGCGGCGAGGTAAATAGCGCCGACAACCGTGATGCGCGTCAGGACGTAATCGATGTACTCGGCGGTCTTCTCGCCCGGACGGATGCCGGGCAGGAACCCGCCGTACTTGCGCAGGTTGTCGGCGGTCTCCTTCGGATTGAAGACGACGGCCGTGTAGAAGAAGGCGAAGAAGATGATCAGCACCACGTAGAGGGCGATGTGCAGCGGCTGGCCGCTGCCGAGCGCGGCGGTGACCTCGTTGAGCCACTGCGGGCCTTGGCCGGCCGTAAACTGCGCCGCCGTGATCGGCAACAGCAGCAGCGAGGAGGCGAAGATCGGCGGAATGACGCCGGCGGAATTGAGCTTCAGTGGCAGGTGCGAGGAATCGCCCTGGAACATCCGGTTGCCGACTTGCCGCTTCGGATACTGGATGAGCAGGCGGCGCTGCGCGCGCTCCATGAAGACGATGGCGGCGACGACGAAGAGCATCAGCGCCAGGAGGGCGAGCAGCAGACCGACCGACAGCGAGCCGGTGCGCGCCAGCTCGAACAGGCCGACGAGCGCCGACGGCAGTCCGGCGACGATGCCGGCGAAGATGATGAGCGAGATACCGTTACCGACGCCGCGCTGGGTGATTTGCTCGCCGAGCCACATCAGGAACAGCGTGCCGCCGACAAGCGTGATGACGGTGGTGATGCGGAAGAACCAGCCGGGATCCATGACCACGGGACCGGCGGCGCCCTGCGAACCCTCGAGGCCGATGGCGATGCCGTAAGCTTGGAAGGCGGCGAGCACCACGGTCAGATAGCGGGTGTACTGGTTGATCTGCTTGCGGCCCTGCTCGCCTTCCTTCTTCAGCGCCTCCAGCGTCGGCACCACGCTGGTCATCAGCTGCATGATGATCGAGGCCGAGATGTAGGGCATGATGTTGAGCGCGAAGATCGCCATGCGCTCGACGGCACCGCCCGCGAACATGTTGAACATGCCGAGGATGCCGGAGGCATTCGCGTTGAAGGTCTGCGCGAAGGCGACGGGATTGATGCCGGGAAGCGGAATGAACGTCCCGAAGCGATAGACGATCAGCGCACCCAACGTGAAGTAGATGCGGCGCTTCAGGTCATCGGCTTTGGCAAAAGCGCCAAAGTTCAGATTGGCGGCTAGCTGCTCGGCAGCGGATACCATGTTCGTCTCTCCCGACCTTCGCGCCCGTAGCGGCGGGCCGCCCTTGGATTGTCCCCTCGCTTAGATGGGAGCCGGCCCCAGGTGTGACAACGCCGCTCTAGTATTGACCACCGATCGCGCCGATCGGCGGCCTTTCTGCGCCAAGGCTATTCCTCGGTGATGTCCCCTGCGGGCTTCTTGGCCGTACCGCCGCTCTTGTTGGCGGCTGCGGCTTTCTTGGCAGCGGTCTTCTTGCGCTTAGCCTCGTCGGCGGCAAGCACCTTCTTCTCGATGAGCTTGATTGAGCCACCCGCCTTCTCGACGGCCGCCTTGGCGGTGCCGGAGGCATGATCGACGGTGAGCGACAGCTTGGCCTTGATTTCGCCGGAGCCGAGGAGGCGCAGGCCGTCCTTGGCACGACGCACGATCCCGGCGGCGACCAGTGCCGCGAGGTCGACCGGCTTGCCGGCGTCGAGGCGCTTGTCGTCAATCGCCTGCTGCAGCGCACCGACGTTGACCTCGTTGAAGTCCTTGCGCCGCCACTTGTTGAAGCCGCGCTTGGGCAAGCGGCGGTGGAGCGGCATCTGGCCGCCCTCGAAGCCACCGATGGCGACGCCGGAACGGGCCGTCTGGCCCTTGCCGCCGCGGCCGCCCTGCTTGCCGACACCCGAGCCGATACCGCGGCCGATACGCACGCGCAGCTTCTTGGAGCCGTGCTTGTCCTTGATTTCGTTGAGCCGCATCGGACCGTCGCTCCTTAGGATTTCTTGGCCACGGGTGCGTCGACGATGCGCACCAGGTGGGGAATGCTGTTGATCATGCCGCGAACCGCCGGAGTGTCTTCCAACACACGCTTGCGGCTCAGCTTGTCGAGACCCAATCCGCGCAGCGTCTTGGTCTGGACCGCCGGCCGCCGATTGGCGCTGGCGATCTGCTCGACGGTAATCGTCTTCTTCTTGGTCGCCATATCACATCGTTCCTTGCGTTTCCGGGACGCGCGCTAAGCTCACGCCTCGGCAACAGTCTCGCCAGCGACCGAACCGTCACGGCGGCGCGAAACGATCTCGCTCACCTTCTTGTTGCGGCGCGCGGCGACGCCGCGGGGGTTTTCCTGGTGCTTGAGCGCGTCGAAGGTCGCGCGCACCACGTTGTAGGGGTTGGTCGAGCCGAGCGACTTGGCGACGACGTCGTGCACGCCGAGCATCTCGAACACGGCGCGCATAGCGCCGCCGGCGATGATGCCGGTACCGGCCGGAGCCGAGCGCAGCACGACCTTGCCGGCGCCGTGGCGGCCTTCGCTGTCGTGGTGCAGGGTGCGCGCGTCGCGCAGCGGCACGCGGACGAGCGCGCGCTTGGCGGCTTCCGTCGCCTTGCGGATCGCTTCCGGCACCTCGCGGGCCTTGCCGTGGCCGAAGCCGACGCGGCCCTTCAAGTCGCCGACGACGACCAGCGCGGCAAAGCCGAAGCGCTTGCCGCCCTTGACGACCTTGGCGACGCGATTGATGTGCACCAGCTTCTCGGTGAACTCGCTATCGCGCTCTTCGCGATCCCGGCCGCGATCTCTTCCTGGTGAACGTGCCACGATTGCAATCCTCTTCGCTTAGAAGTTCAGGCCGCCTTCGCGTGCGGCATCGGCTAGCGCTTTCACGCGGCCGTGGTAGATGTAGCCGCCGCGGTCGAAGACGACGTCCTTGACGCCGGCCTTGATCGCCCGCTCGGCGATGAGCTTACCGACGGCAGCAGCCGCGGCCTTGTCGGCGCCGGTCTTCAGCGACGACTTGAGATCCTTCTCGAGCGTCGAGGCCGCGGCAACCGTCGTGCCTGCGGCGTCATCGATCACCTGCACATAGATGTGCTTGGACGACCGGTGCACCGAGAGGCGCGCACGGCCGGTCGAATTCGCCTTCAAGGTGCGACGGACGCGAGACTTGCGCCGATTGAACAGATTGGTGAGCGCGTTCATAGCCGTGCGTCCTTACTTCTTCTTGCCTTCCTTGCGGAAGATGTACTCGCCCTTATAGCGGATGCCCTTGCCCTGGTAGGGCTCCGGCGGCCGCGAGGCGCGGATGTTGGCAGCCACCTGGCCGACGAGTTGTCTGTCGATCCCGGAGACGGTGATGATTTCCTGCTTGGCGCCGCTCACCTTCACGTCGACCCCGCTCGGGATCGTGTGAACGACGTCGTGGCTGAAGCCGATGTTGAGCTGCAGCTGGTCCTTGCCCTTCATGGCGGCGCGGAAGCCGATGCCCTGGATCTCGAGGGTGCGCGAGTAGCCGGTTGTCACACCATCGATCAGGTTGGCGATCATGGTACGCGACATACCCCACATGGAGCGCGCCATCTTGGTCTCGTCGAGCGGCGAAACCTCGATGCCGGCCGCGGTCTTCTCGACCTTGATCTGATCGGGAACCGTGAAGGCAAGCTCACCCTTCGGTCCCTTGACCTTGACCTCGCGCCCGTTGACCGTCGCCGTCACGTTGGACGGGACCGGGACTGCTCTTTTGCCGATACGTGACATGGTCGTTCCAAAGCCTTGTTGCTTCCCCGCTTATCGGGGACCGCAGATTAGAAGATGCTGCAGAGGATCTCTCCGCCGACGTTCTGCTCGCGCGCCTTCGAGTCCGACATCACGCCCTTGGGCGTCGACAGGATCGCCACGCCGAGGCCGTTGGCGACGGTGGGCAGATCCCGAACCGGAGAATAGACGCGCCGGCCCGGCGTCGACACCCGCTTGATTTCGCGGATGGCGGGCTGGCCGTTGTAATACTTCAGCTCGATCTCGAAGGTCGGCAGCGCGCCCTTCTGCTCGACGCGAGCGTAACCGCGAATGTAGCCCTCTTCCTCGAGCACGTCGAGAACGCGCCCGCGGATGTTGGAGGCCGGGGTGACGACTTTTGGGCGCCGCCGCATCTGAGCGTTGCGGATGCGGGTCAGCATATCGCCCAAGGGATCGTTGATGGACATTCTTCTTGCTCCCTTACCAGCTCGACTTGGTCATGCCGGGGATGAGGCCCTGGCTCGCCAGATCGCGGAGCTGGTTGCGGCACATTCTGACCTTGCGGTAGTAGCCGCGCGCGCGGCCCGTCAGCTCGCAACGGTTGCGAATGCGAACCGCCGAAGAGTTGCGCGGCATCTCTGCCAGCTTGATGCGCGCCGCGAAGCGCTCTTCCGCCGGGCGCTTCAGATCGTTGGCGATCGCCTTCAGGCGCTTGCGCTTCTCGGCCGCCTGCGCGACCAGGCGCCGGCGCCGGTTGTTCTTCTCGATCGAACTTGTCTTAGCCATTTAAGTCCTCCAAAGGCCTTTCGGGCTGATCCCGAGGTCCTCTAGCTGCGAAACGGGAAGTTGAAGCCGCGCAGAAGTTCACGCGCTTCATCGTCGGATCTCGCCGACGTACACACGATGATGTCCATGCCCCAGATCTGATCGACCTTGTCGTAGTCGATCTCGGGGAACACGATGTGCTCCTTCAAGCCGCAAGCATAGTTGCCGCGACCGTCGAAGCTCTTCGGGTTCAGGCCGCGGAAGTCCTTCACGCGCGGCAGCGCGATGGTGACGAAGCGGTCGAGGAACTCGTACATGCGATCGCCGCGCAGCGTCACCTTGGCGCCGATGGGCATGCCCTCGCGCAGCTTGTAGGTGGCGATGGCCTTCCGCGAACGCGTCTGCACCGGACGTTGACCGGCAATGAGGGCCAGATCGCCGGCGGCGCTGTCGACCTTCTTGCGATCGTTGACGCCTTCGCCGATGCCCATGTTGAGCACGATCTTTTCGATCCTCGGCACCTGCATCGTGTTCTTGTATTCGAACTTCTTCAGCAGGGCTTCGCGCACCACCTTCTCGTAGTGCGACTTCAGACGCGGCTTGTAGTCCTTCGGGCGCGGCGCAGCAGGCTGCCTCGGCTCCTTGGAAGCCGCCGCCTTCTTCTCGCCCCTGGGGCTCTTGGCCTTCTGCGGCGCGCCGTCCTTCGGGGCGCCAGCGGCCTTCGCCGGTTTCTCTTTGTCAGCCATGATTCTTATCTCTCTGGAATGACTTCGCCGGAGCGCTTGGCGAAGCGAACCTTCTTGCCGTCGTCGAGGAACTTGAAGCCGATACGGGTCGGCTTGCCGTCCTTGGGATCTTCGAGCGCCAGGTTCGAAATGTGGATCGGCGCTTCCTTCGAAATGATGCCGCCCTCTTGGGCCGCGGTCTGCTTCTGGTGGCGGCGCACGACGTTGACGCCCCGCACGAGAGCGCGGCTCTCCTTCGGCAGCATCTCGACGACTTCGCCGTGCTTACCCTTGTCACGGCCGGCGATCACGATGACGTGGTCGCCCTTCTTGATCTTAAGCGATGCCATCACAGCACCTCCGGCGCGAGCGAAACGATCTTCATGTGGTTCTTGCCTCTGAGCTCGCGCGTCACGGGCCCGAAGATGCGCGTGCCGACCGGCTCGCCCTGCGCGTTGATCAGCACGGCGGCGTTACGGTCGAAGCGGATGAGCGACCCGTCGGGACGGCGCACGCCCTGGGCGGTGCGCACCACGACGGCCTTCATCACCTGGCCCTTCTTCACGCGACCCTTCGGAATGGCTTCCTTGACCGAGACGACGATGATGTCGCCGACGGTCGCGTACTTGCGCTTCGAGCCGCCCAGCACCTTGATGCACTGAACGCGGCGCGCGCCCGAATTGTCAGCGACGTCGAGATTGGTCTCCATCTGGATCATCGCGTTTCCCTTTCCAACTGCCGCCCGCGGGCGGCCCTTCATTCTTCAGCGGGCCGGAGCCCTAGTTCGAACCGAGCGCCGTCAACCGGCCTCGGTCATAACCACCCAGCGCTTGTTCTTCGAAATCGGCGCGCTCTCGACGATTTCCACGCGGTCGCCGATCTTGAACGCGTTCTTCTCGTCGTGGGCGTGGTATTTCTTCGTGCGCCGCACCGTCTTCTTGAACAGCGGGTGCGTGTAGCGGCGCTCGACCTCGACCACCACCGTCTTGTCGTTCTTGTCGGAGACGACAACACCCTGCAGCACGCGTTTCGGCATTCTAGTTACTCCTTCGCAGTGCTTTTGGCGCCGCCGGCACGCCGCGCACGTGCGACGGTCAGCAAGCGGGCGATGTCGCGGCGCACGGTGCGCACGCGCGATGTGTTCTCGAGCTGGCCGGAAGCCCGCTGAAAGCGCAGGTTGAACTGCTCCTTCTTGAGCTTCTGCAGCTGGTCGTCCAGCTGGTCGAGGGTCATGTCTCGAAACGCTTCCGCGCTCATCGCCTTAGTCCTTCGTCTAGTTCTCTAGCCAACGCGCGTCACGATGCGCGTCTTGATCGGCAGCTTGGCTGCCCCGAGCACCAATGCTTCGCGTGCCACCTGGTCCGGCACGCCGTCGAGTTCAAACATGATGCGGCCCGGCTTGACGCGCGCGCACCACAGCTCGATCGAGCCCTTGCCCGATCCCATGCGGACTTCCGCCGGCTTCTTGGTCACCGGCAGGTCCGGAAAGATGCGGATCCACACGCGGCCGGCGCGCTTCATGTGGCGCGTGATGGCGCGGCGAGCCGCCTCAATCTGGCGTGCCGTGACGCGCTCGGGCTCTACCGCCTTGAGGCCGTGCGAGCCGAAGTTGAGCGCCGTGCCGCCCTTGGCGGCACCATGGATGCGGCCCTTGAAGGCCTTGCGGAATTTCGTGCGTTTCGGTTGCAGCATGTCTTGTCGTCCTTGTCAGCGCTCAGCGCTGCCTCACGCCTTGTCTGCGCCTTCGCCGTCAGCGGCCGGAGCCGCTGGGGCTGATGCGGTTGGAGCCGGCGCCGAAGCCTCACGGCGCTCGCGACGGTCCCCGCCGCGGTCACCACGATCACCACGGTCGCCGTCACGGCGCGGACGCCCGCCACCGCTCTCCTGCAGATCCGTGTTGCGCTTCTCGGACGCCATGGGATCGTGCTCCATGATCTCGCCCTTGAAGATCCAAACCTTGATGCCGATCACGCCGTAGGCTGTGCGCGCAACCCCGTAGCCGAAATCGATGTCGGCGCGCAGCGTGTGCAGCGGCACGCGACCTTCGCGGTACCACTCCGTCCGCGCGATTTCGGCGCCGCCGAGACGGCCGGCGACGTTGATGCGGATGCCGAGGGCGCCGAGGCGCAGTGCCGACTGCACCGAACGCTTCATGGCGCGACGGAAGGCGACGCGCCGCTCGAGCTGCTGGGCGATGGCCTCGGCAACGAGCGTGGCGTCGATCTCGGGCTTGCGGATCTCGACGATGTTGAGATGCACCTCCGAGGTCGTGAAGCGCGCCAGCTGGCTGCGCAGCTTCTCGATATCGGCGCCCTTCTTGCCGATAAGCACGCCCGGGCGTGCGGTGTGGACCGTCACGCGGCACTTCTTGTGCGGACGCTCGATCACCACCTTGGCAATGCCGGCCTGACGGCGCTGCTGCAGGATGTGATCGCGCATGCGCATGTCTTCGTGCAGCAGCCGCCCGTACTCGCCGCGGCCAGCGAACCAACGGCTGTCCCAGGTGCGGTTGACGCCGAGGCGCAGGCCGACCGGATTGACCTTTTGACCCATTATGCAGTCTCCTTGGCAGCCGACTTGGCCTTGCTGCCCTTCTTGGCGGAGGTCGCCGGTTTCTTCGCGGCGCCCTTGGCTTCCTTGGCCGGCTTGGCCGCAGCCTTGGACTTGGACTTCTTCTTGGTCTTCTCCTCACCTTCCTCTTCCGCCTTCTGGCGAACGATGACGGTGATCTGCGAGAACGGCTTGGTGATCGAGCTGGCGCGGCCGCGGCCACGTGCCTGGAACCGGCGCATGATCAGGTTCTTGCCAACGAACGCCTCGGAGACGACGAGCTCGTTGACGTCGAGGCCGTGATTGTTCTCGGCGTTGGCAACCGCCGACATCACGCACTTGCGGACGTCCTGAGCAATGCGCTTGCGCGAAAACTCGAGATCGGCCAGCGCGGTGTCGACCGCCTTGCCGCGGATGAGGCCGGCGACAAGATTCAGCTTGCGCGGCGAAACCCGGAGGTTTCTCGCCACGGCCTGCGCCTCACTATCAGAGAGGCTGCGCTCGCGTTTGGGCTTGCCCATATTACTTCGCCTTCGCCTTCGTCTTATCTGCCCTTGGTGGCTTTCTTGTCGCCACCGTGTCCATGAAACATGCGGGTCGGCGCGAACTCGCCGAACTTATGGCCGATCATGTCCTCGTTCACGTTGACGGGGATGTGCTTGTGGCCGTTGTGCACGCCGAACGTCAGACCGACGAACTGCGGCAGGACCGTCGAACGACGGCTCCACATCTTGATGATCTCGCTACGGCCGGACGAGCGTACCTTCTCCGCCTTCTTGAGCAGGTAGCCGTCGACGAACGGACCCTTCCAAACTGCACGTGTCATTGCCTGTCTCCTCGCAGTCGCCGGTTACTTCTTTTTCGCCTGACGGCCACGGATGATGTACTTGTCGGTCGACTTGTTCTT
>CAZOOS010000072.1:0-2157 GCA_964581475.1 uncultured Hyphomicrobium sp. | reverse complement strand
ACTTCTTTTTCGCCTGACGGCCACGGATGATGTACTTGTCGGTCGACTTGTTCTTGCGCGTCTTGGCGCCCTTGGTGGGCTTGCCCCACGGGGTCGCCCAGTGCTTACCGCCCTTGGTACGACCACCGTTGGGATGGTCGATCGGGTTCATGGCGATCGAGCGCACGGTCGGGCGACGGCCCTTCCAGCGCGTGCGGCCGGCCTTTCCCGTCACCTCGTTGGAGTGATCGGGGTTAGACACGGCGCCGATGGTCGCCATGCACTCGGCGCGCACGCGGCGCGTCTCACCCGAATTGAGCTTCAGTACGGCCCAGCCGGAGTCGCGGCCGACGAGCTGGACGAAGGAACCGGCGGAGCGAGCCATCTGACCACCGCGGCCAGCCTTTAGCTCGACGTTGTGGACGATGGTGCCGATCGGCATGGAAGCCAGCGGCATGGCGTTGCCGGGCTTCACGTCGACCTTCTCGCCGGCGACGACCTGATCACCGACCGCCAGGCGCTGCGGCGCCAGGATGTAGGCGAGCTCGCCGTCCTGATACTTGATCAGGGCGATGAAGGCGGTGCGGTTGGGATCGTACTCGATGCGCTCGACCTTGCCTGGCGCGTCGAACTTGCGACGGCGGAAGTCGACCATGCGATACGACCGCTTGGCGCCGCCGCCGATGTGGCGCGTCGTGATGCGGCCGTCGTTGTTGCGGCCGCCCGACTTGGACTTGCCTTCGACCAGCACCTTGATGGGCGCGCCCTTCCAGAGCTGCCCACGGTCGACGAGCACCAGATGGCGCAGGCCGGGAGATGTCGGACGGAATGTCTTCAGTGCCATGGTGAGTACCTGGGTCCGTTACCTTAAAGGCCCGTCGAGATATCGATGTGGTGGCCTTCGACGAGAGTGACAATCGCCTTCTTAGCGTCGCTCTGCAGCGCCCGGCGACCGCGGAAGGTCTTCAGCTTGCCCTTGCGGACGAGCGTGTTCACGGCCTTCACCTTGACCTTGAACAGCGACTCGATCGCCGCCTTGATCTCCGCCTTCGTCGCCCGCGGCGAGACGTTGAAGATCACCTGGTTGGCCTCCGAGACGAGCGTCGACTTCTCGGTGATGACCGGAGAGACGATGACGTCGTAGTGGCTGTGGTGCTTGCTCATCGCTTGCTCCCCTCGGCGTTGGCCCCATTCACGGCATCAGCGAAGCGCTCTTCGAGCGCGGCGATGGCGGCCTTGGTCAGCACCAGCTTGCGGCGACGCAGGATGTCGTAAACGTTGATGCCCTGCACCGGCAGGATGTCGATGTTCGGCAGGTTGCGAGCGGCGCGGACGAAGCCGACCTCAAGGTCGGCGCCATCGATGATTAGCACGTTGCTCCACTCGAGCTTGGCGAACTGATCGCGCAGGCCGGCGGTCTTGCCGTCCTTCGCCTCGGCCTTGTCGAGCACCACGATCTCGCCTGCCTGCTGCTTGGCAGAGAGCGCATGGCGCAGAGCCAGAGCGCGCACCTTCTTGGGCAGCTCGATGGCGTGGTCGCGCGGCTTGGGGCCGAACGCCTTGCCGCCGCCGCGCCACTGCGGCACCGACTTGTCGCCATGACGGGCGCCACCGGTGCCCTTCTGCTTGTACATCTTCTTGCCCGTGACGTTCACTTCGGAACGGTCCTGGGCGTGATGCGTGCCGGCGCGCCGTTTGGCGAGCTGATAGCGGACCATGCGCTGGATGAGGTCGGGGCGCGGCTTCAGGCCGAAGATCGCATCCGCGAGCTCCACCGTGCCGGCCTTCGAGGCCCCGAGCGTCGTGACATCGGCTTTCATCACGCTTGCTCCTTCGCCTCAGCGGCTTCGCCGCCGCGTGCCTTGAACGCTCCGGGACGCGGCGCATCCTTGTGCGGCTGCTTGAGAACGGCATCGCGCACCAGCACCCAGCCGCCCTTCGAGCCGGGGACCGCGCCGCGCACCATGAGGAGGCCGCGGTCGACGTCGGTCTTGACCACAACGAGGTTCTGCGTGGTGACGCGCTCGTCGCCCATGTGGCCGGCCATCTTCTTGCCCTTGAACACCTTGCCCGGATCCTGGCGCTGACCGGTCGAGCCGAGACTGCGATGGCTGAGCGACACACCGTGCGTGGCGCGCAGGCCGCCGAAGTTCCAGCGCTTCATGGCGCCCTGGAAGC
>CAZOOS010000071.1:0-12114 GCA_964581475.1 uncultured Hyphomicrobium sp. | reverse complement strand
GGTGGCGGTCCCTACGGGAGTCGAACCCGTCTTTCAAGATTGAAAATCTCGCGTCCTAACCGATAGACGAAGGGACCGGCAGGGCCATCCGTATAGGGGCGTTTGCACCCCCGCGCAAGCAAGCCCCCGGTGCGCGATTGGGCGCATGCGGCTACGCTGTTGCCAGGCCATGTCGCAGCTAGGAACGATCTCCAAACCGGAGGTTTCATGCACCCAATCGCCCGGATTGCCGTGAGCCTCGCCGCCGGCATCGCCGTCGTCTTCCTCATCGACCGCTTCATTTGGCCCGACACCCTGGTGCCCGGCATCATCGGCGTCGTCTGCGCCGTCGTCGTGCTGAACCTGCCGGCCTTCCGTGCGCCACCGGGACCCTAACGCCCTCAGCCCTGCCGGCGCGGATCGGCCGCGTCCTCGATGTGCACTTCCATGCGCTCGCGGCCGTTGAACGAGGAACGCTTGACGCTGCCGGCGACGTGCAGCGGCATGCCGCCCGCATTCAGCAACATCTCGCCCAGCGGCTCGCCGGCAGCACGGAAGGCAATGCCTTCGAGCTTCGCCCCGTCGGCCGATTGCAGCACGCAGCGCACGTGGTTCTCGCCGACGATCTTGGCGAACTTTACGCTGGTCGCCGGGAAGGCGAAGCGCGGCGCAGGGTTGCCCTGACCGTAAGGACCGACGCGAGTGATGAGGTCGAGCAGTTCGTCGGTGACCCCGCCCGGCGTCAGCGCGCCGTCGATGTCGAGGCCATCGCGGGTCCGTGCCTGGCCGACGCTCTCGGCGAGCTTGGCATGCAGAAACGCCTCCACCAGCGCGAGCTTGTCGCGCGTCACGGTCAATCCCGCCGCCATGGCATGCCCGCCGCCCTTGACGAGATGTCCGGCGGCGACCGCCGCACGCACGGCCCCGCCGATGTCGGCGCCCATGACGGAGCGCAGTGAGCCGGTGCCCTCCCCGCCCGTCTCGGCGTTCCAGGCGATGACGCACGCGGGGCGGCGGAAGCGCTCCGTCAGCCGGCTGGCGACCAGCCCAACCACGCCCTTGTGCCAGGTATGCGAGCCGAGCATCAGCACCGCCACATCGGGACGCGCGGCGATCATCGCCTCGGCCTGCGCCAGCGCCTCCTCCAGCATCTCCTTCTCGAGCGCCCGCCGCTCCTTGTTCAGCCGGTCGAGCAGCACGGCAATGCGCGCCGCCTCCGCTTCGTCCTCGCCGGCCAGCAGGCGCGCGCCCAGCGCGGCATCGCCGATGCGGCCGCCGGCGTTGATGCGCGGGCCCAGAATGAAGCCGAGATGATACGGCGTCGGCGCCTCGTTGAGACCGGCAGCATCGTTCAGCGCCTTGAGCCCCTTGTTACGCCGCCAGCGCATCACCTGCAGACCTTGCGTGACGTAGGCTCGGTTCAGCCCGATGAGCGGCACGACGTCGGCGACGGTGGCCAGCGCCACCAGATCGAGCTCGGCCATGAGATCGGGCTCGGCCATGTCCTTGGCGTAGAAGCCGCGCCGGCGCAGTTCGCCGCGCGTCGCCACCAAGACGAGAAAGCAGACGCCGGCCGCGCACAGGTGCCCGAGCCCCGACACGTCGTCCTGGCGGTTGGGATTGACCACGGCGCAGGCGCGCGGCAGCTCCTCGTCGGCCTGGTGGTGATCGATGACGATCACGTCGCAGCCGAGCTCGCCGGCGCGCGCCAACGGCTCGCGGCTGGTGGTGCCGCAGTCGACGGTGACGATGAGTTGCGCGCCGTCCTTGACGAGGCCTTCGATGGCCGCCGGGTTCGGGCCGTAGCCTTCGAACAGCCGGTCGGGAATGTAGATGCGCGCTTGCAGCCCGTGGTGCGCGAAGAAGCGGCACATCAAGGCGGACGACGCGGCACCGTCGACGTCGTAGTCGCCGAAGATGGCCACCGACTGGCGCTTCTCGATGGCGTCGGCAAGACGCGCGGCCGCTGCCTGCATGTCACGCACGCTGCCGGGATCCGGCATCAGCGCCTTCAGGGTGGGGTTGAGCATGACCGGGACGTCGTCGAGCGCTACCCCGCGCCCGGCGAGCACGCGGCCGAGCAACTCAGGCAGCCCATACCGCTGGCTGATGGCGGCGGCGCGCAACTGCGCCTCGCCGGAGAGCCGCTCGCGCCATTGATAACCGCGCGCCGAGACCGACACCCCGAGGAAGGGCGCCGAGCCGGCCGCATCGTCCCGCCGCTTGCGCACCGCGCCCATGGCTCGCCCCCCGCAATGATTCGCCTCAGGCGAAGTTCATCATCGACACACCGAGTTGGCGATACGCCGGTCCGGCTTATCAACAGGCCGTGGCGGTTAGCTGCGGTAATGCTTCCACAGACGCAGCAGCGTGCGGTGGATGTCGTCCGGCTCGGTGTTGAACGGCTCCAGATTGATGCCGACGACATTCGTCCGCGCCATCGACCACGGCAGGCGCATCAACGAGCGGTGGAACGGCAGCTTGCGCCAATCGGCCACCAGCGCGGTGGACAAACGCGACTTCAGGCCGATTTGCAGCTCGTGAATGGTGCTCGCCCGCACCGCGATCTCGACGAGGTCGATGCGATCGATCGCGCCCCAGCGGATCAGCCCGAGGCCCTGCACGAAGATGCCGTACTGGTTGGCACCAACGATCGGGCGGCGCTCGATGAGCGGAAAGTTGTAGTAGGCGACGCCGGCTGCGCCGATACCCAGCGCCAAAGCTACCGAGCTGCCCCATACGAAGGCGGCGGCGAGCAGTACCGCTGCGAGGAAGGCGATGAAGTAGACCGGCGCTTGGATCTCCTCACGACCGTAGGTGACCGAGTAGCCTCCGGCATCGCGCTCGTCCACGTCCGCCCCCTTTTGTAGGACGCCTGGCGTTGAGCCGTCATTGTCGATGAAGCAAGCCGCCGGTTCAAGGACGACTGTTGAGTCTGTTAGCCGACGCGGCAGGTCGACTTTATGCGGCGCACCGTCCCGGTCTTCGAGCGCATCACCACCGAGTCCACCTCGGCGCTGTCGCCGCGGAAGCGCACACCGTCGAGCAGCGATCCGTCGGTGACGCCGGTCGCCGAGAAGATCACATCGCCCGAGGCGAGATCCTCAAGCAGAAACTTCTTGCTAATGTCGGGGATGCCCATCTTTGCGGCACGCTTGCGCTCCTCCTCGTTGGTCGGCATCAGGCGCCCCTGGATCTGGCCGCCGATGCAGCGCAGCGCTGCCGCCGCCAGCACGCCCTCGGGCGCGCCGCCCGATCCCAGATAGATGTCGATGCCGGTCTCGTCGGGGTCGGTGGTCCAAATGACGCCGGCGATGTCGCCGTCGGGGATGAGCTGGATGGCGGCGCCGACGGCGCGCACCGCAGCGATGAGATCGGCGTGACGCGGCCGGTCGAGAATGCAGGCCGTGATCTCCGACACCGGCACGCCCTTGGCCTTGGCAAGGGCGGTGATGTTGTCGCCCGCGGGCGCATCGAGATCGACGAGGCCGGGCGCGTAGCCGGGGCCGATGGCGATCTTGTTCATGTACATGTCGGGGGCGTGCAGCAGGCCGCCCTTCTCGGAGATGGCCAACACGGCCAGCGCGTTTGGCATCGACTTGGCGCAGATGGTCGTGCCCTCGAGCGGATCGACGGCGATGTCGACCTCGGGCCCTTCGCCCGAGCCGACCTTCTCGCCGATATAGAGCATGGGCGCTTCGTCCATCTCGCCTTCGCCGATGACGACGGTGCCGCGAATGGCCAGCCGCGCTAGCTCGCTGCGCATGGCGTCGACGGCAGCCTTGTCGGCCGCCTTCTCGGCACCGCGTCCGCGCAGGCGCGCCGCCGCGATCGCCGCCGCCTCGGTGACGCGCGTCACCTCGAGCACGAGCACGCGATCAAGACCCGAGTTGCCGCCGTTGACTTTCATGCGTGTCTTCCTTCCGCGGCTAAGCCCGGTCGCCTTCGCCGAGCTTCTCGATACGTATGACCTGCGGACGCTCGGAGACCTTGCCGTCCTGCTCGATGGCCTCCACCGCGGCGCGAATCCGCTCCTCGGTCGTCTCGTGGGTGATCATGACGACCAGGGCCGGCGCGCCCGGCTTCTGCCGCGCGCCGATGCCCGGCAACGCCGAGCGCGGCCGGCGCTGCACGATGCTCTCGATCGAAACTTCGCGATCACCCATCCGCTTGGCAATCGCCGCCATGGCGCCGGGGCGGTCGAACACCGAAAGGCGCACGTAGTAGGCTCCCTGGTGCGCGCCGAGCTTGGCTTTCGTGTACGGCTTCAATGCGCTCGTGCGTGTGACAAGCGGCGGCATCACCGTGCCGCGAGCGATGTCGAGGATGTCGCTGGCGACGGCCGACGCCGTGGCGCGCCCGCCAGCGCCTGGGCCGATGAGCAGGAGGCTGGAGCAGAAATCGGCGTCGATGGCGACGGCGTTGGTCGCCCCGGAGACCTCGGCGATGGCCGAGTGCTGCGGCACCATCGCCGGATGCACGCGCGCTTCGATGCCGCTGTCGGTACGCGCCGCGACACCGAGCAGCTTGATGCGATAGCCCATGTCCTCGGCGGCTTCGATGTCGGCTTCGCTGATCGTCTGGATGCCCTCGACGTCGATCTTCTCGAAGTCGAGCTCGGTGCCGAAGGCGAGCGACGTCAGGATGGCGAGCTTGTGCGCGGTATCGAAGCCGCCGATGTCGAACGTCGGATCGGCTTCGGCATAGCCGAGCTCCTGCGCCTCGCTGAGCGCATCGGCAAACGAGCGATGCTGGTCGGCCATGGTCGACAGGATGAAATTGCAGGTGCCGTTGAGGATGCCGTAGACGCGCCGCACCTCGTTGGCGGCGAGCGACTCGCGCAGCGTCTTGATGACCGGGATGCCACCGGCCACCGCCGCTTCGAAGTTGAGTGCAACGCCCTTCTCCTCGGCCAGCTTGGCGAGCGCCACGCCGTGCTTGGCGAGCAGCGCCTTGTTGGCGGTCACGACATGCTTGCCGGCGTTCAGCGCCGTCACCACCGCGTCCTTGGCGACGCCATCGGCGCCGCCGATCAGCTCGACGAAGGCTTCGATGCTCGGGGCGCGCGCCAGCGCCACCGGGTCGTCGAACCAAGTGATCCCGCTCGTGTCGACGCCGCGATCTTTGCCCTTATCGCGCGCCGATACGGCAACCACCTGCAGCGGCCGGCCGGCGCGTTCTGCCAGCCGTTCCTTGTGCAGGTGGAGCAGCTCAAGCAGACCCGCGCCGACGTTGCCAAGGCCGGCGATGCCCAGGGTAAGAGGCTTTTGCATGGAATCGCTAGGAGTTAACGGCTGGCTTTATGCTGAATCGGGATCACGTTATGCATCGTTTCCGGGGCCTGAGCGAGGAACTTTTTGAGGTTCCTGGCGGCCTGGCGGATGCGATGCTCGTTCTCCACCAGGGCGATGCGGATGAAGCCCTCGCCGTATTCGCCAAAGCCGAGCCCCGGCGAGACGGCGACGCTGGCCTTCTCGATGAGCAGCTTGGCGAATTCGACCGACCCCAACTCCTTGAACGGCTCGGGCACCGGCGCCCACGCGAACATCGTCGCCGGCGGCGGCGGAATGTTCCATCCGGCCCGCGCGAAGCTGTCGACCAGACAGTCGCGGCGGCTCTTGTAGGTGGCGCGGATCTCCTCGACGCACGCCTGCGGGCCATTCAGTGCCGCCGACGCGGCCACCTGGATGGGCGTGAACGCACCGTAGTCGAGGTACGACTTGATGCGGGCGAGCGCCGCGATCAGCCGCTCGTTGCCGACGGCGAAACCCATACGCCAGCCGGGCATGTTGTAGGTCTTCGACAGCGAGGTGAACTCGACCGCGATGTCGATGGCACCCGGCACCTGCAGCACCGACGGCGGCGGATTGCCGTCGAAGTAAATCTCCGCATAGGCGATGTCGGAGAGGACGATCAGATCGAGCTTCTTGGCCAGCGCGATCGCCTCTTTGTAGAAGTCGAGGTCGGCCGTCATCGCCGTCGGGTTCGACGGATATGACAGGACCAGCGCCAGCGGCGCCGGGATGGTGTGCTTGCAGGCGCGCTCGACCGAGCGCAGGAAATCTTCGCCCGTTCCCGCCGGCAGGTGGCGCATCGCGGCGCCCGACAACAGGAAGCCGAACTCGTGGATGGGGTAGGTCGGGTTCGGCACCAGGATGACGTCGCCGGGCGCAGTGATGGCCTGCGCCATGTTGGCGAAGCCTTCCTTCGAGCCCATGGTGGCGACGATCTGCGTCTCCGGGTCGAGCTTCACGCCGAAGCGACGTTCGTAATACGCGGCCTGCGCGCGGCGCAGACCAGGTATGCCCTTCGACGCCGAATAGCGGTGCGTGCGTGGCTTGGCGATGGTCTCGACCAGCTTGTCGACGATGTGCTGCGGCGTCGGCAGGTCAGGATTGCCCATGCCGAGATCGATGATGTCGGCGCCGCGTGCGCGTGCCGATGCCTTCAGCCGGTTGACCTCGGCGAAAACATAGGGCGGCAGACGCTTGATGCGGTGGAAGTCCTCGTGCAAGGGACGCCTCTTCCTCGGCTTGTGCTTGTGCGGCCTAGCAGTGCGACCATTGACGATGGCTATTGCGGGGCCGGGTCCCGTGTTTACGCCCTAGCGGCGGCCTCAGTCCAGGCCCGTGGCACCCCCCGTGGCACCCAAGGACGGTAAATGCGGACAGACTTGCCGATTGATCTCGGACAAGAGCGGCGCCGGCGGCGTCTGCTAGATGCCGCGATGGTCAACGATGGTCTTTCGGGATTGGCGCGCCCACGCGATCAGCGCGCCGCCTCGATCTCCTTCTCGGCGTCCTGCTCATGCGTCGCGCCCTTCTTGTTCAGCTCTTCCATCGCCTTCTGCCGGTCCGGCTGCGAGATCGACGACGTGACCGTCGGCGTCAGATCCGGCAAGGGTGTCTTGATGGTCGATGAGCACGCGCCGCCGGCGAGGGCCAAACAGGCGACAGCCACCTTGCAACGCGGTATGCGCCGGAGTGCCATTTGGCGACGCCTTCTTCCGCGGCAGACTTCCCACGGCGGCCCATCTTGCATACCGTCTTCCATCATGCGCGCGCCGAGGATTAATCCGATTCGGCCCACCCCGGCACAGGTGCCTCGGGGCGGGGTTGTCCACACGGACAAGTGACACTGCCGCGGCAATGTCGCAAAACCTAGGCATCGGTATAGATAACTGGCCGGCACGGCCGAAAGAGCGTTCAGGGTCCAATGACCAAGCTGAAACCCGAGCCAGAGACTGATTTGCTGCCGTTCCAGGCGGTGAATGCGGAGGAGCTCGCCCGCAACCTGCTGCGCCTGTTCGAGCAGGGAGGCAACGTCCTCGCCGAGTTCATCGAACGCAACGACGCCAAGATGGGCCCCTACTCGGCGGCCAACGAGATCACCGAGGCGACGACCACCCTTTCGGACCTCGCCCGCCAGTGGTTCGCAGACCCGGCCCGCTTCGCCGAGGCGCAAGGCACGCTGCTGCGGTCCTACGGCGAGCTGTGGAACAACACCGTCTACCGCATGCTCGGCCAGGAGGTGACGCCGGTCGCCGAGCCCGAGCCGGGCGACAGCCGCTTCAAGGACCCCGAGTGGTCGGCCAACCCTTATTTCGACTTCTGGAAGCAGGCCTACCTCGTCACCGCCAAGTGGGCGGAGGACATGCTGGAGAACACCGAGGGACTGGAAGGGCGCACGCGCCAGCGCGCCGAGTTCTATCTGCGGCAGGTGGCCAGCGCGCTGTCGCCTTCCAACTTCCCGCTCACCAACCCGGAAGTGCTGCGCGAGACGCTGGCGACCAACGCCGAAAATCTCGTGCAGGGCATGTCGCTGCTCGCCGAGGACATGCGCAAGTCGGGTGATCTTCTGAAGGTCAGCCAGACGGACACGACCGCGTTCGAGATCGGCCGCAACCTCGCCACGACGCCTGGCAAGGTCGTCTATCAGAACGACATCTTCCAGCTGATCCAGTACGCACCGACGACCGACAAGGTGCGCGAGCTGCCGGTGCTGATCGTGCCGCCGTGGATCAACAAGTACTACATCCTCGACCTGACGCCGGCCAAGAGCCTCATCAAGTTCATCGTCGACCAGGGGTTCACCGTCTTCATCATCTCGTGGGTGAACCCCGATACGCGCCTCTCGCACAAGTCCTTCGAGGACTACATGCAGGAGGGCATCCTTACCGCCGCCGATGCCGTGAAGCGCGAGACCGGCGTCGATCAGGTCAACGTCGTCGGCTACTGCGTCGGTGGCACGCTGCTGGCAACGACGCTCGCCTATCTGGCGGCACGCGGCGAGGCGCCGTTCAGCTCCGCTTCGTTCCTTGCCACGCAGATTGACTTCACCAATGCCGGGGACCTCCTGCTGTTCACCGACGAAGACCAGCTCGAGGCGCTCAACACGCTGATGTCGGAGCGCGGCTACCTCGACGGCTCGCGCATGGCCAACGTGTTCAACATGCTGCGCCCGCGCGACCTCATCTGGCCCTACATCGTCAACAACTACCTGCTCGGCAAGAAGCCATTCCCGTTCGACCTGCTGTATTGGAACCAGGACTCGACGCGCATGGCGGCCGCCAATCACGCCTTCTATCTGCGCGAGTTCTACAATCACAATCGCCTGTCCGCCGGCACCTTGAGCATCGCCGGCACGCGCCTCGACATGCACAAGGTCAAGCTGCCGGTCTACGAGCTGGCGACGAAAGAGGATCACATCGCGCCGGCGCGTTCGGTCTTTGCCGGAGCGCAACTATTTGGCGGCGACGTCGAGTTCGTCCTTTCAGGTTCCGGCCACATCGCCGGCGTCGTCAATCCGCCCGACAAGATGAAGTATCAGTACTGGACCAGCGGCAAGCGCAAGGCCAAGTCGCTGGAGCAGTGGCTGACGGCGGCGAAGGAGCACCCGGGCTCGTGGTGGCCGCACTGGACGGAGTGGCTGGCGGAGCATTCCGGCGAATGGACCGTGCCGCGCGAGCCGGGCGAGACGATGGGCGTCATCGAGGACGCGCCCGGCGCCTACGTCAAAACCAAATCATAACGGCTCGGAACAATAGCCAAGAATGCGACCGCGCCGGCATCCTGAGCACCACCTGATCGGCCGCATCGGCTGGCTGCGCGCCGCCGTGCTCGGTGCCAACGACGGCATCCTGTCGACCGGCAGCCTCATCTCCGGCGTCGCCGCCGCCAGCAGCGCCCACAGCGACGTGCTCATCGCCGGCATCGCCGGGCTGGTCGCCGGCGCCATGTCGATGGCCGCCGGCGAGTACGTCTCGGTCAGCTCGCAGTCCGACATCGAGGACGCCGAGCTGACGCGCGAGCGCCAGGAGCTCAGCACCGACATCACGGGCGAGCGCGAGGAGCTGGCGCAGATCTACGTCAAGCGCGGCGTCGCGCCGGAGCTGGCGCGCCAGGTCGCCGTGCAGTTGATGGCCAAGGATGCGCTCGCCGCCCACGCGCGCGACGAGCTCGGCATCTCCGAGATCACCACCGCGCGCCCCGTGCAGGCGGCGCTGACCTCGGCAGCCACCTTCGCATCGGGAGCCGCCATGCCGCTGCTGGCAGTGGTCCTGTCGCCGGCCGGGATGATCATCCCCATTGTCACCGTCGCCTCGCTCGTCACCCTCGCCGGGCTTGGGGGCGTCGGCGCCTGGGCCGGGGGCGCGAACATCTGGCGCGCGGCGGCGCGCGTCGTCTTCTGGGGCGCCTTCGCCATGGCCGTCACCGCCGCCATCGGCGCCCTCGTCGGCACCACCCTCTAGAGCACACCGGAGCCTTCCTCGGCACATGCCGCAACGCCGCGCCAGCACCGAAGCCGTGTTTGCGAGGTTCGCCGGCGGCGTGCATCCGGGCTGCGCCGTTGGTGTCATTTGCGGCGGCGAGCTTGTGCATGCTGCCGGCTATGGCTTCGCCGACATCGAGCGGGGAGTACGCATCGATGCCGACAGCGTGTTCAACATCGCGTCGACGTCCAAGCAGTTCACCGCTTTCGCGTTGCTGCTGCTCGCCGGCGATGGTCGGCTGGCCCTTGACGACAGCGTGCGCAAGTTCGTCCCCGAGCTGCCGGGCTACGCCGACGCCGTTTCGCTCCGCCAGCTGATGCACCATACCGGCGGCCTGCGCAGCTACATCGAGTTGCTGCTCCTCTCTGGCCGCACGTTCAAGGAGCGCACCACGCGCGAGGATGCGCTTGCCGCCATCGCGCGCCAGCGAGGCTTCGACGACGTGCCGGGCCATGCCTTCGCGTACTCGAACACCGGCTACTTCCTGATGTCGCTCGTCATCGAGCGTGTCAGCGGCCAGTCGCTGAAGGACTTCTCGCAAGCCAATATCTTCTCCCCGCTCGGCATGACGAGCACCTCGATCGTCGACCGCTACCCGGCGGAAATTGCGCGACTGGCGCGCGGATATTCGGTCTCGCAGGGGGGAGCGAGCATCGCCGAATCGGCGTGGGAGCAGACCGGCGACGGCCAGGTCCACACCAGCGTGCGCGACGTCGCCCTTTGGGACGCCAACTTCTACGCGCCGCGCGTTGGCGACCGCACCATCATGGACGAGATGCAGTGCTCGGGCGTCTTGCATGACGGCCACGCGGTCGGCTACGGCGGCGGCCTCTTTCTGTCATCGCGCAGCGGCCTCGCAACCGCCAGCCACGGCGGCGGCTGGGCCGGCTACCGCAGCGAACTGCTGCGCTTCCCCGAGCGGCAGCTCAGCGTCATCGTGCTGAGCAATCGCGACGACGTGGATGCGTGTGCGCTGGCCCAGAAGGTCGCGCAGATTGAGCTCGACTTGCCGGAAGCGGCGCGGACGCAGCCATTGCCGCACCTGGCCGCGCTTTGCGGGGGCGACGCTCATCGCCCGATCGAGGCTGGCAGCTATCGCGGAGAATTCGGCCAGTACGTCCGCATCCTGGCGGGCGGAGAGGGTCACGCGATTGCCTGGGGCGGTGGCGAGCACAGCATTACGCTGCGTGCCGACGGACTGTTGCAGTTCACGGCCGGCGGCGATGCGTTCCTGGCCGTCAGTCACGCCGCACCCGACGGACGCCTCCACTTCTTAGTGCAACTCAACGACGAGGTCGCCGACTATGTGGCGGTTGAAGCCCCGGCAACCGATGTGGCGCACTACGCCGGTCGCTACGTGAGCGACGAGTGCGACGGCCACTTGAATATCGGAACGGAAGGCGACCATCTCACCGCCGACCTGCTCGGCAAGGTGCGCCCGTTGCGGGCCGGCGCCGAGGGTGAGCTGGCCACCGACGAGGGCATCGTATTGCGCGTGCCGCCGCTGGCGGAGGCCGATACGTTCACGTTCGCAAGCTGGGGGCTGCGGGGCCTGCAATACCGTCGACTACGGACGCCCGTGTAGCCGCGCGGCGCGCGCGAAAATGAACGCGGCGCCGGACGGGAGTACGGCGCCGCGCAAGGTGTCGTGTGCGCTTACGCGGCCTTGGCTGCGGACGTTTCCAGCGGAACCGTCGAGATCGTCTTCAGGATCTGCGAGGCGATCTGGTAGGGGTCGCCCTGCGAGTTCGGACGGCGGTCCTCCAGATAGCCCTTGTAGCCGTTCTTGACGAAGCTATGCGGCACGCGGATCGAGGCGCCACGATCGGCGACGCCGTAGCTGAAGGTGTTGATCGAGGCCGTCTCGTGGTGGCCGGTGAGGCGCATGTGGTTGTCCGGGCCGTACACCGCGATGTGGTCGGCGCGGGCGTCCTCGAAGGCCTTCATCAGCTTCTCGAAATAGTCCTTGCCGCCCACTTCGCGCATGTAGGTGGTCGAGAAGTTGGCGTGCATGCCCGAACCGTTCCAGTCGGTCGCTCCGAGCGGCTTGCAGTGATACTCGATGTCGATGCCGTACTTCTCGGTGAGGCGCTCCATCAGGTAGCGGGCCATCCACATCTCGTCGGCGGCACGGCGCGAGCCCTTGCCGAAGATCTGGAATTCCCACTGGCCCTTGGCCACCTCGGCGTTGATGCCTTCGTGGTTGATGCCGGCGGCGAGGCAAAGGTCGAGATGCTCTTCGACGATCTGGCGGGCGATATCGCCGACGGCCTGGTAGCCGACGCCGGTGTAGTACGGGCCCTGCGGTGCTGGGAAGCCGGTTTCGGGGAAACCGAGCGGACGGCCGTTCTTATAGAAGAAAT
>CAZOOS010000070.1:4038-12161 GCA_964581475.1 uncultured Hyphomicrobium sp. | reverse complement strand
CGTCGCCGACGAGCTGGCAGCGGGCGCCGATCGCTTCCGTCAGCGCCTTCCAGCCGTCCCAGTCGTCCTCGGACATGCCGTCCTCGATGGAGATGATCGGATAGCGCGAGACGAGCGCCTCGAGGTATTTCACCATGCCGGCGGAATCGAGCGACTTGCCCTCCCCTTCGAGGTTGTACTTGCCGCCCTTGAAGTACTCCGTCGCCGCGCAGTCGAGCGCCAGCATCACGTCATCGCCCGGCTTGTAGCCGGCCCGCTCGATGGCCTTGGTGATGTAGCCCAGCGCCTCGTCGGCGGACTTCAAGTTGGGCGCGAAGCCGCCCTCGTCGCCGACGCTGGTCGAAAGGCCGGCGTCCTTCAGCGACTTTTTCAGCGTATGGAAGATTTCCGCGCCCATGCGCACGGCGTCGGCGATGGAATTGGCCGCCACCGGCATGATCATGAATTCCTGGATGTCGATCGGGTTGTCGGCGTGCGCGCCGCCATTGATGATGTTCATCATCGGCACCGGCAGGACGTGCGCCGCCGCGCCGCCGAGATAGCGGTAGAGCGGCAGGCTGCTCGACTCTGCCGCGGCCTTCGCCGTGGCGAGTGACACGCCGAGAATGGCGTTGGCGCCGAGGCGCGACTTGTTGCGGGTGCCATCGAGCTGAATGAGGGCCGCGTCGACGCCGCGCTGGTCCTCGGCGTCCATGCCCGCCAGCGCATCGAATATCTCGGTGTTGACCGCCGCCACCGCCTTCTCGACGCCCTTGCCCAGATAGCGAGCGGGGTCGTCGTCGCGAAGTTCGACCGCCTCGTGCGCACCGGTGGAGGCGCCCGACGGAACCGCGGCGCGGCCCATGGCGCCATCCTCGAGCACGACATCCACCTCCACCGTCGGGTTGCCGCGGCTGTCGAGGATCTCGCGGCCGATGATGTCGATGATGGCGGTCATTGTCGTTACCTTATGAGTTGCAGGCCGCGGACGGGCATGGGAGGGTCCGGCGCGTTTTAACCGCTCTTGCCGCGGGCGCAAAGGGCTGAAAATCCGCCGCCGGTAGGAGCCGCCGCGGCCGCGTCGCCGGCCATCGCAAGGGAGCCCAACAATGTCCGAGACCAAGACTTATCAGGGCAGCTGCCACTGCGGGCGCGTCACCTACGAGGCCGACGCCGATTTGGGCCAGGTCATCTCCTGCAACTGCTCGAGCTGCCGCCGGCGAGGCTCGCTGTTGGCCTTCGTTCCCGATGACAAGTTCCGGCTGAAAAGCGGCGCCGATGCGCTCACGCAGTACGAATTCAACAAAAAGGTCATCCGCTACCAGTTTTGCGAGACATGTGGCGTGCAGCCGTTCGCGCGCGGTACGCGGCCCGACGGCGTGCAGACCGTGGCGCTCAACGTCCGTTGCCTCGACGGCGTCGATCTCGACGCACTCAATATCAAGACATTCGACGGCGCCAGCCTCTGACGGACGCACATGGCCGACGACGCAGCACTGGTTTTGTTTTCGGGAGGCCAGGATTCGGCGGTCTGTCTCGCCTGGGCGCTCGATAAGTATCCGCGCGTCGAGACCGTCGGCTTCAATTACGGCCAGCGGCACGTCGCCGAGCTTTCGGTGCGCGAGAAGCTGCGTGAAGCCTTCGCCGCCCTGAAGCCGCACTGGGGCGGCCGACTCGGGCCCGACCACATTCTGGAACTGCCGGAGCTTGGGCGCCTCAGCGACACGGCGCTCACGCGCGATGCGGAGATCGTCCTCAGCGACAAGGGTCTGCCGTCGACGTTCGTGCCCGGCCGCAACCTCCTGTTCTTCACTTATGCCGCAGCGCTCGCCTACCGGCGCGGCATACGCACGCTAGTCGGCGGCATGTGCGAGACGGACTTTTCCGGCTATCCCGATTGCCGCAACGACACGCTGCAGACGCTGGCGCAAGCGATCTCGCTCGGTATGGACGCCACGTTCGTGCTCGAGACGCCGCTGATGTGGATCGACAAGGCCGGCACTTGGGCGCTGGCCGAGGCGCTGGGCGGCACGCCGCTGGTCGAGCTGATCCTCGAGGATACGCACACCTGCTACCTCGGCATCCGCTCACGCCGGCACCCCTGGGGCTACGGCTGCGGCCATTGCCCCGCCTGTGCATTGCGCGCCAAGGGATGGGAAGCATGGCACGCCGGCAAGAAGAGCTGACGGACGCCGTCGATGCCGCTCTCGCCGGCGACTGGGAGACGGCACACGCCATAGCCCAGCGCCACGAGGGCGATCCCGCTGCCGACTGGCTGCATGCCGTGCTGCACAAGATCGAAGGCGACACGGGCAACGCCCGCTATTGGTACCGGCGCACGCCCCACACGTTCGAGGAGTTCGGCGATCCCTCCAGCGAGCTCGCCGCCATTCGTTCGCAGCTCACCGGTTAATCTCGACCCGTGCCCGCCATTGCCGCGTGCAACGGTCCGGCGCAAGCTGATCGCTGGCTCTTAGCTCGGTGGATTGTCGCCCATGACCCGACTTCTCGTCGTCTTTGCCACCTTTATTGTCGCCGCACTGTCGGCCTCCGCTGAGGACGGGACGCCGATGCCAGACAAGCTCAGCTTCGGCTACGAGGAAGAGGGCACGGTCGATCCCTCGCCCGCCGGGTGCGAGGGCTACGTGAATGAAAACGTCGAATGGCCGGAGCCGGAGATGTCCAACGCCATCAAGGACGTCTGCGGCGCGCGCCAGCGCCATGTCGATGTCTACGCGGCGATCCAGAAGAGCTACCAGGCGCTCGCCAAAGTGATCGGCGAAGACAACCGGCTCGATACCGCCGCCGCCGTGAGCAGCTTCCAGGCGATGGTCAAAGCTTGCATCGACCACAAATCGAATGTCACCACCGGCGGTCACAACATCATGATCGACGTCATCCCCAACGACATCGCCGCGCGCTGCCTCGACCTCGGCCGCAAAATGCTGGACGAGGAAACCGCCTGGCTGACCACCGATCCGGAAAAGGAGCGGGCGCACTTCTCGCCCTAGGCGTTGTTTCCGGCAATAGTTTCCGAAACGTTCCTATTGTGCGTGCGTCAATCGGTGCATCTCAACCCGCTATTAGGTGGGTCGCAAGCTTGTGTGTGCGTTCGCATATGTACGATCGCATATACTCGACGGCACCAAGAGGCCGAGGAGATTCCCCATGGGCGATATGAGCAAGGCTGCCGAGCGCCGCAAAGCGCCGCTGCAGACACCGAGCGTCTACGATTCCAACGCTATCCGCGATCTGTCCGGCGCACTCAATGCGCTGCTCGCCGACACCTTCGCGATCTACATGAAGACGAAGAACTTCCACTGGCATATGAGCGGTCCGCACTTCCGTGACTACCACCTGCTGCTCGACGAGCAGGGCGACCAGCTCTTTGCCATGACCGATCCGCTGGCTGAGCGCGTGCGCAAGATCGGCGGCACGACGATCCACTCCATCGGCGAGATCGCTCGTCTGCAGCGTGTAGAGAACAACGACGCACCCTACGTGACGCCGCAGGACATGCTTTCGGAGCTCCGCGACGACAACAAGGACCTCGTCGGCCGTCTGATGGAGGCGCACGAACTCTGCGACGAGCTGAAGGACGTCGCCACCGCCTCGCTCATCGAGAACTGGATCGACGAGACCGAGCGGCGCGTCTGGTTCCTGTTCGAAGCCACGCGCGACCGGCAGGTTTCGCCCTAAAGCCAAGTCCACCTCACCCAACGCAGCGGCGGCATGCTTTGCCGCCGCATCCGTTCCCGCGCGCCTTCCGCGCCGCAGCGAGGAGAGTCCCATGTCCCTCACCCAAACCGACACGGCTGCCGGTAAGACCGCGTTGCCGAAGCGGCGGCTCGGTCGCACCGACATGCTCATCACGCCCGTCGGCCTCGGCGCCTGGGCTATCGGCGGCGGCGACTGGGCCGTCGGCTGGGGCAGCCAGGACGACACGCAGTCGATCGCGGCGATCCGCCATGCGGTCGAGCGCGGCGTCAACTGGATCGACACGGCGGCCATCTATGGCCTCGGGCACTCGGAAGAGATCGTGCGCCAGGCGCTGAAGGACATGCCGTCGGCGCAACGGCCGTTCGTGTTCACCAAGTGCGGTCTGCGCTGGGACGACGACAACCGCATGGCGCCGCCGCAGAACGTCGGCGCACCGGCCAGCATCCGCGCCGAGTGCGAAGCTTCGCTCAAGCGCCTCGGCCTGGAACGCATCGACCTCTACCAGATGCACTGGCCGGCACGCGACGGCACGCCCATCGAGGTCTATTGGCGGACGCTGCTCGACCTCAAAGCGGAGGGAAAGGTGCGCGCCGTCGGCCTCTCCAACCACAACCTGGCGCAGCTCACGGCGGCCGAGAACGTCGGCCACGTCGATACGCTGCAGCCGCCCTTCTCGGCCATCCGCCGCGAGTTCGCCGCCAACGAGCTGCCGTGGTGCCTCGCCCACGATACCGGCGTCATCGTCTACAGCCCCATGCAGGCCGGCCTGCTCACCGGGGCCTTCAGCGCCGAGCGGGCCAAGTCGCTCCCCGCGGACGACTGGCGTTCGCGTAACGCCGAGTTCACCGGCAGCAAGCTCAAAGCCAACCTGGAGCTGGCCAAGACCATGAAGGCCGTCGGTATGCGCCACGGCACGTCCGCTGCCGCCACCGCCATCGCTTGGACGCTCGCCTGGCCGGGCGTCAGCGGCGCCATCGCCGGGGCGCGCGAACCGGGCCAGGTCGACGGCTGGATCGACGCGGCAACCCTGCACCTGCGGCAGGTCGATCTGGATGAGATCGCCCGGACCATCGAGCGCACGGGGGCCGGCGCCGGCCCGGCCCTGCCGGTCGAAGTGGCGCGCTGAGCCGCGGCACTTAGGCTTGAACGAGCGCGTGCGGAAGCTTAGGGATGCCCGCATGTACGCCGTAAAGGAGATCTTTTATACGCTGCAGGGCGAGGGTGCGCATGCCGGTCGCGCCGCCGTGTTCTGCCGCTTTGCCGGCTGCAATCTATGGTCGGGGCGTGAGCAGGATCGCGCCGGCGCCGACTGCCCCTTCTGCGACACCGATTTCGTCGGCACCGATGGCGAGGGCGGCGGCAAGTTCGCCACCGCCGGCGCGCTCGCCGACACCTGCGCCAAGGTTGCCGGCAACGCCGGCGCGACGTTCATCGTGCTGACCGGCGGCGAGCCGATGCTGCAGGTCGACGACGCACTGATCACCGCGCTGCATGCGCGCGGCTTTACCATCGCCATCGAGACCAACGGCACGCTGCCGGTACCGCGCGCCATCGACTGGATTTGCGTCTCCCCCAAGGCCGGCACTGATCTCAAACAGCGCTCGGGCGACGAATTGAAGCTCGTCTATCCGCAAGCTGGCCTCGGACCGGAGGCGGTGGAGGACCTAGCCTTCACCCACCGCTACCTGCAGCCGATGGACGGGCCCGACGCCCAGGCGAACGCCGACCGGGCCATCGCCTACTGCAAAGCCCACCCGGGCTGGCGCCTGTCGGTGCAGACCCACAAGCTGCTCGGCATCCCGTAAGGGGGGCCGGGCACTGGAATTGCAGCGGAAAATCGCCTAGAGACCCCACATGCGCATCTACAAAGAGTTTCAGTTCGAAGCCGCCCACTACCTGCCGAGCGCCCCCGCCGGGTCGCCCAACGCGCGCCTGCACGGCCATTCGTTCCGCGCCCGCGTCACCATCGAGGGTGCCCCGGGCACCGACACCGGCTACGTCTTCCACTTCGACGAGCTGGCCGGCGCCATGGTCGAAGCCCAGCAGGCGCTCGACCATCGCCTGTTGAACGAGGTCGAGGGCCTCGAGGCGCCGACGCTGGAGCGCATTGCCATGTGGCTGTGGAACCGGCTGCAAAACCGCGTGCCGGGCCTCGCCGAGATCGAGATCGCCCGCGATAGCTGCCGCGAGGGCGCCATCTATTCGGGGCCGTCGCCGTCACGCATGGCAGCGGAATAACGCGCATGGGCAAGAAGGACACCACGGTCACCATCCTCGGCCAGGCGGCGAAGCTGCCGCAGAGCCCGCAAGAGGCGACGCTCGAGCGCGTACCGAACCCGCATCCCGACTCCAACTATGTGGCGCGCTTCACCGCGCCCGAGTTCACCGCACTGTGCCCGGTGACGGGTCAACCGGACTTCGCCCATCTCGTCATCGACTACGTGCCGCGCGACTGGCTGGTGGAATCGAAGTCGCTGAAGCTCTACCTCGGCTCGTTCCGCAACCACGGCGCCTTCCACGAGGATTGCACGCTGGCCATCGGCAAGCGCCTCGTGACATTGCTGGAACCGCAGTTCCTGCGCATCGGCGGCTACTGGTATCCGCGCGGCGGCATGCCGATCGACGTGTTCTGGCAGACCGGTAAGCTGCCGGAGGGCGTGTGGCTGCCCGACCAGGGCGTCGCGCCCTACCGTGGCCGCGGCTGAAGGTTACCCTGCCGGCAACGCCGGCGGTGTCTCGCGTTGCATCTCCAGGGCGTGCACAAGGTCATAGAGCTCGGTCATTAGGGCCTTACGATCCTTGCCGTGCTGCAGCGCCTCGAAGGGCACAACATCGCCGGCGCGCGCGACGAGCTTTTGGCCGACGCCGCGGCGAAACTCGCGGATGAACATGGACAACCTCAAAGTCATGCTCAGTTGCGAGGCGAAGTGAAAGAGCGGTCCGCATTGACCCTCGAAGTAGACGGGAAGTACGGACGCGCGCGCGGCCTGCACCATGCGCGCGGTGAACGGCTTCCATGGTAACTCCACTGCGTGGCCGAACGGCGTTGGCGCGGTGGCGACGCCCCCTGCGGGAAAGACGATGATCGTCGTACGCTCACCGAGCAGGCGGATGGCCTCGTCGCGCGTTGCAAGGTTTGTCGCCTGCGCGGCGCGGGTCTCCCGGAAGTCCACGGGCAGGGAGAACGGCGCCACCTCGGGGACCTTCATCAACTCCATGTTGATCAAAACCCGGAAGGGGCGTCCGAGATCCTCCGCCATGGTCATCGCGGCGATGCCATCGAGAATGCCGAAGGGATGGTTGGCGACGAGGACGACGGCGCGGTCTGGCGGCAGCCGCGGCGGCCACTGGCGGGCAATGATCTCCAGCTCCACGTCCATCAACCCCAGCATGGGGCGGATGATCGGTAGTCCTTTCGGCACCGTTTCCCGGCGCCATTGGTCGTAGATCGGCGCGAAGTAGTCGCGGCCTGCGATCCGCTCGAGAAAACGGATGAGCCCCCGCTTCAGCGGCGGGTCGTCGACGTTGGCATAGGAAAGCTCAGGAAATCTCACGCGCGCGACCGGCATGGGAGAGTATGGGGCTCAATCCTTATACCTCGTCTGGCGCACGCCCTGAAGCCCAAGCTCAGTTATGTGGCGCCCTACGGGGTTGCCGGTGATTTTCTATGCCGCCTCACGACTGCCCCGCCGAAAGGGGAACGCGAGCTGGCCGAGGAGCCCGGCAGGGACATCGGTAGACGTTCCGAATTCCGTCGGCCGCTTACCCCTCGGCATGTAGTAGGTGCCAAAGAGGACGTCCCATACGGGCAGCAGGCCGGCGAAATTCTTGTCGCGCGCTTCCTGCTCGGAGGTGTGATGCCATCGGTGAAAGCGCGGCGAGGCGATCACGCTCCGCAACGGACCCCAATCCCAGTCCAAGTTGGCGTGCACGAGGATCGCCATGAACGTCAGCAGCGGCACGATGCCGGCAACGGCGATCGGCGCAAAGCCGAGCGCAAGAACGGGAAGCACGCCGACGACGCGCATCAGGGCATCGTTGACCGGATGCACCCTCACTGCCGACAGCCAATCGAGATCGACCGACGAATGGTGCACGGCGTGGAACGGCCAAAGCCGCCGGCCGTGAAAAGCGCGATGCATCCAGTAGCCGACGAAGTCGCCCATGATGAGGATGGCCACGGCCTGCGCCCACAAGGGCAGCCGCGCGGCAGGGCCGAAGCCGTGCTCGAGCAAATCGCGATCGAACTTTCCGTAGACGAGCACGGCAAACGGAATCGCGATAGCGGCGACGCAGGCTCGCGTGATCGCCTTGGTGACGAAGGGCGTGAACAGCCAGTACGCGGCGTCGGTCGCCAATCCGTGGCGGAGGATCGGAAGGCGCTTCTCGCGGGCTCGAAACAGCATCTCGAGCCCGCGGAAAAC
>CAZOOS010000070.1:0-3938 GCA_964581475.1 uncultured Hyphomicrobium sp. | reverse complement strand
ATAAGCCGCGGAGGCAGGGCCACACCCCGCCGAGACTCGGCCGCGCGCGGTCCGCCGTACCCTGGCCAGATTGGCATGGCTCGGTTAGCTTCCGCGCTCCGGAGGGGGAATGATTCGCTCAACGTTTCTAACGCTCGCCGTCCTGCTGGCGCTGATCGCAGCCGGGGACGCCGGGGCGGTCGCGCCGCCGGCCGCGGAAATTCCAGGCGCCACCGATCCGGCGATCACGCCGCCGATGGCGGCGCCGAAGGACGCCAATCCCGTCGCCAGCGCCGTGCGCTCGAAGCTCGCGGGCCTTTCCGTCGAGGGCTCGGCGCAGGAGCTGAAAGAGCGCGCCGTGCTTTCCGACTTCTACGCCGCCCGGCGCGACGCGCCGCTATGGTTGAGCGAGGCCGGCCTGACCGACAACGGCGCCGCGCTGGGCGCCGAGATCCTCAAGGCGGACGACTGGGGCCTCACCGCCAAGGATTTCGACCTACCACCCATTCCGCCGGCGGCGCAGCTCGATGCCGAGACGATCGGCAAAGCCGACGTCGAAATCTCCTTGGCGCTACTCAAGTACGCGCGCTACGCCCGCGGCGGTCGCATTATCGAGCCGTCGATCCTGCTCAATTCCAACCTCGATCGTAAGCCGCAGCTCGTCGACCCCGAGGTCGTCATCAAGGGCGCTGCCGAGGCCGCCGACATCGGCGCATACGTGCGCGGCCTGCACCCGCAGCAGCCGCAGTTCGAGAAGCTGCGCCAGGTCTATCTCGCCAACAAGGGCAAGCCGCTCGGCAGGAAGATCCTCGCCAACATGGAAGAGTGGCGATGGATGCCGGAAGACCTCGGCCAGGTCCACGTCATGGCCAATGTCCCCGAGTTCATGGTCTACCTCGTCAAGGACGGCGCCCGCATTCACGCCGAGCGCATCGTCGTCGGCGAGACACGCAAGCAAACGACCATCTACTCGCGCAACCTGAAGACCATCGTCTTCAAGCCGATGTGGCGCGTGCCCGATTCCATCAAGGCGCACGAGTTGCAACCCAATCTTCGGCGCGGCGGCAGCATGTTCCGCCAGCACGACCTGCAGCTCGAAAGCAAGGACGGCAAGCCCCTCGACTATCGCGCCATCGACTGGAACACCGCCAACATCCTCGACTATGAGGTGGTGCAGCACAACGGGCCGAAGAACGTCATGGGCGTCGTCAAGTTCACGTTCCCCAGCCAGCACACGATCTTCATGCACGACACCATCGACAAGTGGATGTTCGCGCAAAGCGTGCGCACGTTGAGCCACGGCTGCCTGCGACTGCGCCATCCGATGCAGATGGCGGAGCTGGTGCTGGCCGAGGACAAGGGCTGGGACGCCGCCAAGGTGCAGGCGATGATGCGTGAGGGGGGCGACAACAACGAGGTCGTGCTGGAGAAGAAGATCCCCATGCACCTCGTCTACTTCACCGCCTGGGTGGGCGACGACGGCAAGTTGCGCACCTTCGGCGATATCTACGGGCACGAGAAGCGCATCGCTCTGGCGCTCGAGGGTAAGTGGGAGCAGATCGACGTCGGCCGCAATCACCTCGCCCCGGTCGAGACATCCGACCCGAGCGAGTTCACGCCGGCGACGACTTCTGCGATACGTCAGAGGCGCTCCAAGCAACCGGCGACCATCGTCGACATCGTCGGCAATGCCCTCGGCGGGGGCTTCTAGGCGCCGACGCTCGTCACCCCCTTATCCTGTCGTCTGGTAGCGGGGTATCCTCCAAGCGTTGGAGACGTTCGATGTCGGCAGGCGAGCAAGACCCGTATGATCTGCAGCGCTTCGTTGATGCGCAGCGGCGTGTCTACGCCCAGGTGCTGAGCGAGCTTGGCGCCGGCCGCAAACGCAGTCACTGGATGTGGTTCGTCTTCCCGCAGATCGCCGGGCTGGGCTCAAGCCCGATGGCGCAGCGGTACGCCATCGCCTCGCGCGATGAGGCCGCAGCCTACCTCGATCACCCGTTGCTTGGCCCCCGATTGCGCGAATGCACGCGGCTCGTGAGCGCCATCGAGGACAGCGGCATTCGGGAGATCTTCGGTGAGCCCGACGACATGAAGTTTCGCTCGTCGATGACACTGGTCGCCGAGGTGACGTCAGACAACGCCGACTTTGTCGCTGCGCTCGACAAGTACTTCGCCGGCGCGCGCGATCCAACTACGCTGGCGCTGCTGAGTTAGGAGAACGACGCATGGCAAGAGCGAGCGACCTCCGTCGCGCCGCCCTCTCGCTCTCAGGCACGAGCGAGGCGCCGCACTTCGACCGCGCGGCGTTCAAGGTCAAGCGCATCTACGCGACGCTCGCCGCCGACGGCAAGACCGCCAACCTCAAGCTCGACCCGGACGAGCAGGAGTTCAAATGCTTGCTGGCGCCGGACGTGTTCGCGCCGGTGCCGAACGCTTGGGGCAAGCAGGGTTGGACCACGGTCACCCTCGCCAAGGCCTCGGCCGCCGAGTTGCGCGCCGCCCTCGAGATGGCGTGGTTGCACACCCTCCCCGCCAAGCCGGGCGGTGGCCGCCGCAAGACGTAGGGCTAGCTGTTCCTGCCGGAACAGGCAGTGGCGTCGCGCGCACCTACGTTGACCCTTCCGTCAATGGAAGGCGCACGCATGCTCCGGCCCAGCACGATCACGGTAGCGGCCATCGCCGCCTGCGGAGTGACGCTCGCGCTCGGCGCCAGCGTTGCCGTGCTGCCGCGCTTCGTGCCGCCGCTTGCCGGAGTGACGCCCGTGGCTGAGGAACCGTCGCAGCAGAAGATCAGCCCGCGCCAGATCCCGCGCAAGTTCATGCGCAGATTGCCCAGCGCGATGTGAGCCACCAGCCTCGCGTGCGAACGTTTCAGGCCGCCTTGTCGACCTCACCGGTGGAACTGCGCTTGACGTCGGGCGGCGTCGCTTCGGCGGCCAAGGCGGCGATGGCTTCGGCGAGCGGCATGACGGTCTGATCCTGCGAGCCCATGCGGCGCATGGAGACCTTGCCCTCCTCGGCTTCGCGCTTGCCGACCACCAGCATCACCGGCACCTTGGCCAGCGAGTGCTCGCGCACCTTGTAGTTGATCTTCTCGTTGCGCAGATCCGTGTCGACGCGCAGGCCGGCGGCACGTAATTGCGCCGCCACGTCCAGCGCGTAGGCGTCGGCATCCGACACGATGGTCGCGACGACCACTTGCAGCGGCGCCAGCCACAGCGGGAAATGTCCGGCGAAATTCTCGATCAGCACGCCCGTGAAGCGCTCGAGCGAGCCGAAGATGGCGCGGTGGATCATCACCGGCGTCTTCTTCTCCGAGTGCTCGTCGATGTAAAAGGCGCCGAGACGGCCGGGCAGATTGAAATCGACCTGCGTCGTGCCGCACTGCCAGTCGCGGCCGATGGCATCCTTCAGCACGTACTCGAACTTGGGGCCGTAGAAGGCGCCCTCGCCGGGGTTGATCGCCGTCTTGATGCGCCCCTGCCCGCGCTTCTCGATCTCGGCCAAAACCTTGGCCATAATCGCCTCGGCGTGGTCCCACTGCTCGTCGGTGCCGACGCGCTTCTCCGGCCGCGTCGACAGCTTGACGACGATGTCCTTGAAGCCGAAGTCCGCGTAGATCGACAGCAACAGGTCGTTCACCTCGAGGCACTGCTCGGCCAGCTGCTCCTCGGTGATGAAGATGTGCGCGTCGTCCTGCGTGAAATGACGCACCCGCAGGAGCCCGTGCATGGCGCCCGAAGGCTCGTAGCGGTGCACCTTGCCGAACTCGGAGATCTTCAGCGGCAGGTCGCGATAGCTCTTGAGGCCGTGCTTGAAGATCTGCACGTGGCCCGGGCAGTTCATCGGCTTGCAGCAGAAGGTGCGCTCGTCGGGCAGCACCGTTGAGAACATCATCTCATGATAGTTCTCCCAGTGGCCGGAGAGCTCCCAGAAGCTCTTTTCCATCATGTCGG
>CAZOOS010000069.1:10081-12187 GCA_964581475.1 uncultured Hyphomicrobium sp. | reverse complement strand
CGGCGATCTCGTCGCGCTTGGCCCACTTCGAGGTGTCCTTCGGCTTCATCATGGCGACGTTCGACGCCGTATCGACGAGGCCCGGCGCCACCGCATTGACGCGGATGTGCGCGTCTTTGCCTTCCAGCGCGAAGGTGCGGGTGAGCGCGGCGACGCCCGCCTTGGCGACGTTGTAGGGCAGCATGTTCGCCTGGGCGTTGCCGGCGCGCGCGAAGTTGATGATCGAGCCGCCGCCGCTCTTGGCCATGTGCGGGAAGGCTTCACGCGTGACGAGAAAGGCGCTCAGCACGTTGTTGTTCACTTCGCGCGTCCACTCCTCGATCGTCACCTCGGCCGATGGCTTGTAGACGGTGAGGCCACCCGCGAGGTTGACGACGATATCGATGCGGCCGAGCCCCGAGACCGTTTCGCTGACGAGGCGCTTCACGTCGGCCTCCTCGGTCAGCGAGGCGACGACGGGAATGACATTGGCGCCCTCCGCCTTCAGCTCGGCCGCCCGCGCCACCACTTCATCTCGGCTGCGCGCGCAAATGGCGAGTGATGCGCCCTGCGCGGCCAGCGCCTTGGCCACAGCCTGTCCCACCTGACCGTCATGGCTGACGCCCGTGACGATGGCGACCTTGCCTTCCAGACTGCCCGGCATTTCACTCTCCTTCATGTGTGCGCGATTGTTGCAGCACCTATACAGGTAGGCGCGGGTTAGGAGCGTGAAAAGATGAGCTGGACCCCCACCGAAGATCCGCAGCCGGGCGACCACCGCGCCTGCGACGCCATCGAGCAGGTCATCGTGCCGCGCGCCCGCGATCTCGGCGGCTTTTCCGTGCGCCGCGCGCTGCCGGCGGCGGGACGCCAGATGGTCGGTCCCTTCATCTTCTTCGATCAGATGGGCCCGGCGGAGTTCCTCATCGGCACCGGCATCGACGTGCGCCCGCATCCGCACATCGGGCTCGCCACCGTCACCTATCTATTCGACGGCGAGGTCATGCACCGTGACAGCCTCGGCAGCGCCGTGGCCATCAAGCCGGGCGAGCTCAACTTGATGTCGGCCGGGTCCGGTATCGTGCATTCGGAGCGAACTTCAGTGGAGCAGCGCGCCCTGGGGTCGCGGCTGTTCGGCATTCAGGCGTGGGCGGCGCTACCCAAGTCGCACGAGGAGCGCGCGCCGACGTTCGCCCACTACGACGCCGCACGCCTGCCGCGCATCAGCGGCGACGGCAAGACCGTGCGCCTCGTCATGGGGCAGATGTACGGGCAGACGTCGCCGGCGGAGTTTCCGCACCCCAGCTTCTATGCCGAAGCGGTGCTGGCGCCGGGCGCGGTATTGCCGCTCGACCCGGACTACGACGAGCGGGCAATCTACGTCGTCTCCGGCGAGATCGACATCGCCGGCGAGGCTTTCGGCAGCGGGCGGCTGCTGGTGTTCAAACCGGGCGACCGCATCTCCGTGCTGGCGGCGTCGCAGGCGCGCCTCATCCTGCTCGGCGGCGAGCCGATGGATGGCCCGCGCCACATCTGGTGGAATTTCGTCTCCTCCTCGAAGGACCGTATCGATGCGGCCAAGGCCGACTGGAAGGCCAAGCGCTTCGGCAAGGTCCCCGGCGACGGCGAGGAGTTCATCCCCCTCCCCGACGACCGGCCAGCCTGAACGCAAAACGCCCCGGCGGCGAGCCGGGGCGCGAAGAATGCGGGCGATGGACGGGCGCATCAGCCCATCTTTTGCTTGGCCTTGTCCTGCGCCTTCTGGAACCAGCCGCTCGCCTTGTCGACCAGCGAGCTCATCGACGACCCGGTGTCGACGCGGCTCAAGGCGTCGACCATCCGCTCGAACGCCGGTGTGATGCTTGCGGTCCCCGACTGGGCGGCCCGCGAAACGGAACGCGAGATGTTGTCGGCGAAGTCGTGCAGGTCGGCGCGGGTAACGTTCGGCGTCCAGCGGTCCCAGCGCGAGGGGATGGCTGCGCGGGCACCGAAGCGAGGGACGACCAGCAGCGCCAGCAGGGCGCCTGCTGCGGCAGCCACGGCCATGGCCACCACTGGCTGACGGCGTATCGTACGGCGGACCTCTGACGCGCCCGCTTCCGCCGTATCGGCAGCGGCGTGGCGTGC
>CAZOOS010000069.1:0-9981 GCA_964581475.1 uncultured Hyphomicrobium sp. | reverse complement strand
TACGGCGGACCTCTGACGCGCCCGCTTCCGCCGTATCGGCAGCGGCGTGGCGTGCCGCGCGCGTCCGCCGCTCGGCGATATCGGCAACGTCCTTGGCGAGGGCAGTGATGCTTTCCCGCAGCTCCGCGATGGTGGATTCGGCAGTGTCCTGCACTGCGCGCGCGGCCGAGCTGACTTCCTTCACAGGACTGATCATTGCCCTCGTCTCCTTTGTTCTTCTGCGCTGGCGGTGACTTCAGATCGCCCACGTCGGGCGCCATCCGTGTGCATTTGAACGTTTTGATTGAATGATCGGTTCCGCAGCAAACATCTGCGGCAAAGGCGAAATTCTCGGGAACTGCGCTGCCCGGAACGGCGTTGTGCCCAGGTCATTGATTTCCGCGTTCTACGCAGTAGGGCAGCGGGGACGTTCAACCCCGTAAAGAGGAGGACCGCCAATGCAATTCTCGTCGACCACCCGTGCTTCCGATCAAGGTACGCCAAGCGCACGCTCCGCCGCCACCGAGGTCGGCGACAACGTTCAGGCGCTGCGCGAGGACATCTCCAGCCTTGCCGAATCCGTGAAGCGGCTGGCGACCGAGCAGCTCGGCTCGAGCGTCGGCGACGCACAGGACATGGCCAAGGAAAAAATCAGCGATGTCGAGGCTGCCATCCGTCGCAATCCGAGCCAAGCGGCGCTCATCGCGGCCGGCATCGGCTTCGTCTTCGGCCTCATTCTTTCGCGCTAACTCATAACCAGGAGGGATCGCCATGAGCTCCCAGTACACCAACACGCCCGGCCGCAGCACCGCATCCAACGCGTCACGCCAGGTGAACGACCTCGCCAACACGGCGCAGGACAAGTTCAACGAGACTGTCGAGCAAGCGCAGGACTTCGCCCAGGAGCAGTACGACAAGATGGCCGCCAGCATTCGCCGCAACCCGCTGCAGGCGGCAGGCATCGCGGCCGGCATCGGCTTCGTCCTGGCGCTGTTGGCGCGACGCTAAGCGCCGGAGGGCACGGGTATGATCGGGGATGCCGTACTTTACGCCGCCAGCCGCGCCACGCACAGCGCTTTTGAGAACGTCTCGAGGCGCGTGACGTGGGCGGTGATTGCCGGCGTATTCCTCACCGCCGCGATGGTGCTCGCCATCATCGCGGCGTACATGCTGGCTGAGCCGCGCTTTGGCTCCCTGCATGCCATCGCCATGATTGCCGGTGTCTGCGTGCTGGTGGCTCTCGTCAGCATGTCGGTGCCGGCGATAATCGACAAGGTGGAGGCGCGACGGCGCGATAAAGGCTCGGCCGTAGCAACGGCCGCTGCCGCCGTCGACGCGGAGGCCAAGCAGGCCGTCGACTATTTCGGCGCCATGCAGGTCGTCGGTACGGCCTTCCTATTCGGACTTGGTGCGGCGCGCCGCCTGAAGCGCTGACAGGCGCGCGTTCGCATCGTCGTCGTCACTACATCAGGCGAGCTTCGGGATGTACATAACAAACAACAATCGCTTAAATCCTGCAGCCGCCGCCGACGGCATCATCCCGGCAACCGGCGCGCCGCCGACCGCGGCCGAGATGGCCATCGTCGGCTTCATCATTGTCATCACTTTGTACTTCGGCCAGGTGGTGTTCGTTCCGCTGGCGCTGGCCGTCATCTTGTCGTTCGTGCTGGCGCCCGCCATTCGCCTGCTCAAGCGCGCGGGCATGCCCAACGCTCCTTCGGTCATCCTCGTCGTGTTCGTCGCCTTCGCCATCATCTTCGGTGTCGGCGCGCTCATCACCCAGCAGGTGGGCACCCTCGCCAAGGAGCTGCCGCGCTATCAGATCACGCTGAAGGAGAAGATCGTCGCGCTGCGCGAGGCAACGGCCGGCAGCGGCGGCGCCTTTCAGCAAGCCAGCGACACCCTCAAGGACCTGCAGAAGCAGCTCGAAACGCCCAGCGCCGGCGCCGGTGCCCCGTCGGGGTCGGTCACCGTCACGCCGCTGCCCGGTCCGCTAGGCGGCAATGCCGCCAGCAGCGGAAAACCTATCCCCGTCGAGTTGCGCACGCCGGCACCGACGCCGCTCGATCAGTTGCAGACCATCATCGGCATCGTGCTGGAGCCGCTGGCCACCTTCGGCGCCGTGCTGCTGTTCGTGCTCTTCCTGCTCCTGCAACGCGAGGATGTGCGCGATCGCGCCATCCGCCTCATGGGGTCGCATGACCTCGAGAAGTCGACGACGGCGATGGATGACGCGGGCGACCGGCTCAGCAAGTACTTCCTCGGCATGACCGCCATCAACGCCGGCTTCGGCGTGCTCATCGGCGTCGGCCTGTGGATCATCGGCGTGCCGAGCCCCGTGCTGTGGGGCGTGCTCGCCATGCTCATGCGCTTCGTGCCGTTCATCGGTGGTTTCATTGCGGCGGCATGCCCGCTGATGCTGGCGGCGGCCGTCGATCCGGGCTGGAGCATGTTCCTGTGGACGCTCGCCCTCTATGCGATTTCCGAGCCGATCATGGGCAGCATCATCGAGCCGCTGGTGCAAAGCCACCGCACCGGGCTATCGCCGCTCGCCATTATCCTTGCGGCAGCTTTCTGGACGCTGCTGTGGGGACCGATCGGCCTGCTGCTCGCCATCCCGCTGACGGTGGTGCTCGTCGTTCTGGGCCGCCACGTCGAGCGTCTCGAATTTCTCAATGTCGTGCTCGGCGACTCCCCGCCGCTATCGCCGCCCGAACGCTTCTATCAGCGCATGCTGGCGGGGGATCCCGCCGAGGCGGTGGAGCAGGCGGAGAAGTACATCAAGGATCGCCCGCTCATCGACTACTACGACGAGGTCGTCATCGAAGGGCTGCGCCTGGCGCAGGCCGATGCCGATCGCGGGACGCTGGAGCCGTCGCGGCTCGCGGATATTCGCAATACCGGCGATATCGTCATCGACGCGCTCGCCGATCAGGACGTGGTCCCCAACCGCAAGGCGCAAGCGGCCAAGGCTGCCGAGGAAAGCATCGAGGGCAGCGAGCCGCCGACTGCCGAGGAGCTGGAAGAGGTCGAGGACAATCGCGAGATCGACGAGCCGACGCAGATCCCGCTGTCCGAGGACTGGAAGGTCGCCAATGCGGTGCTGTGCGTCGCAAGCCGCACCGCGCTCGACGAAACGGCCGCGCTGGCACTGGCGCGGCTGCTGGAAAAATTCGGCATCGGCGCCACCGTCATCGATCCGCAAACGCTCAAGCACGGAAACTTGAGCGGCGACGATCTCGAAGGCGTCCGGCTGATCTGCGTCTCGGCGCTCGATGTTCGCGAAAGGAGCGCCCACGCGCGCTTTTTGGTTCGCCGGCTGAAACGCAGCCTGCCCGATGCTCTCGTGCTCGGCGGGTTCTGGAAGCTCAATGCGGAGTCCAGCGCTGACGCGGCGATCATCAAGAGCATCCCCGTCGACGCCACCGCCACCTCACTGCGCGAGGCGCTGCGCTTCTGCCTGGATCAGGCGCGCGCCGACAGCGATGAAACCGCCGCCACGCAGGTCGAGGCCATGCGCGTTGAGAGCGTGGATGCGGGCGTCGAAGCCCGCGCTGCCTCCTAGAAACGCCACCGTCTAGCGGCGCAGCAGCTTCGTGGGCGCCATCGACTTGGCGGCAGACCACGCCACGTTGCCGGTCTGCCCCAGCAACCGGCGGACGCTCCAGCGCGGCGCCGCATCCTCCATCAAGCGCAACAATTGCGCCTGCCGCGCCTCGGGCACGCGCGCGGCGATGCGGCCCGAGAGCTGCTCGATATTGTAGGGTGCGAGATCGGGCGCGAGGCTCACGGGCACGACGTCGTTCTTCGGCACGCCGAGCCCCTCGGCCACGACGCGCACCACCTCCACGACGGCCGGATCGCTGGCATCGATGGCGCTGTGCGGCCCCGGCATGCGCTGCATCAGCTTGTCGATGTGCGTCAGCGCCACGAGGATCGGCGGCTGGCGCCGGTGCGGGCGTCCCGCATAGTGCTTGCGTACGCCGGAGATGGCCGCCAGATCGCAGCGGGCGTCCATCTTGTCGGCAGCGATCGCCCACACGATGAGATCGGCATCATTGGCCTTGGTAGCGAAGGCCTTCTGCTCTTTTTCCGTGGCACCGACGCGCGGGCTGTCGATCACCATGGAGCCACTAAGTCCTTCGAGCTCCACCTCATAGGCCTGGAAGTCGCGCGTGCCGCCCGGCGCGTCGACGACGGCGCGCACATCGCGCGACAGGGCATTGACCAGGCTCGACTTGCCGGCCCCCGCCTGCCCGGCGATGAGAACGCGCAGCGGCTCGGCGCGCCCGCTCGCCTGCCCGCGGTCGCGCAGCGTCTGGGCGCTGACGTGTCCGGCGAGCTGCGCCTGGGTGACGCGCAGACGCCCGCCGTAGAGATCGATCGCGGCGCGGCCCACCTCGCGCACATAGGCGCCGGCAAGCTGCCGCGCCATCTGATCGCGCACGTTGGCATAAAGATGCTTGGTGATCTGCTCGCGCGCTTCCTGCGCCGCGGCGGTGACCGGGTTGACCAGGCGGATGAGGCGCCAGATGTCGTAGGCCTTCTCCGCCATGCCGATGGCCGAGCGCCAGCCGTAGATCTTCAGCACCTGCCCGACGGTGAGCTGATCGCCGAGCGGGATGTTGTCGATGACGAAGGGGCGCAGGTCGGCGCTGACCCGCTCGATGAGCGCCAGCGCCTCGGGGATGGTGAACTTCCACAGCGGGCTGCGATCCTGCGGATGGATTTGCCGCGCCACCGCCTCGATGGTGCGCATGCCGAGGTTGAGAACTTGATCGCGATCGGTGAGCTCGGACGGGCGGACGTTGGAGGCGATTGCCTCCACCGCCGTCCACGCCGCCTGCTCGCGCGCCGTCCACGACGGATCGGCGGCCACCGACGCCTCGATCTCCTGCGGCGCCGGCGCGGGAGTCTGCTTCAGCGACTTGCGCAGTGCCAATGCCTGCACCGCATAGCCGATGATGCTCAAGCTGAACGCCGCGCCGAGCCAGTACAAGGCCCAGCCGCGCTCCCACAGCCACAGCCAGCCGAGCGGCAGCAGCGAAATCATCGGCAGCAACAGCGCCAGGAAGATCATGGCGCCGCGCAGATAGAAGAATGCCTTTCGCTTGATGGCCACGTCATCCCTCTGTGTCGCGCGGCGAGCCGCCGTTCGCGCGTATCCCGCTTAATGCTAAAATGGTTGTAACCGAAACGTCCGCCAATAGGCGCGGTTCCTCCCGATAGCCTCGCGGCGAGGGCAATTGCCGCACGGCCGTTATCTGGCGGCGGGCGGCGCCACTTGCGCGCATCATCGCTTTGAGCCGGAACGATTTTGTTCGGGGCGCCGTTGGCATACCGGATGCGAATGCATACGGAGTGCACAATGCCGGCAACGGATAGTCTCGCGGAGTTGCAGGGCTGCAAAGTGATGGTCGTCGAGGACGAGCCGCTCGAGGCACTCGACTATTGCGATCGTTTAACGGGAGCGGGGGCGGAGATCGTCGGACCATTCGGCTCGGTATCGGAAGCGCTGAGCGTCGTCGACACACAACCTGTCGACGTGGCTTTGCTCGACTACGCGCTCGCCGACCGCAACAGCGAAGAGTTGCAGGCGGCGCTTGAGACGCGTGAAATTCCGTTCGTCGTGCTTACCGGCTATCCGCGCGTGCTGGTACGCCGCGACGATCACCAGGTGGTGCTGTCGAAGCCCGTCTCCGACGATCTGCTCTATATGACCCTCAAAGCGGCCGCGAAGACGGCGGCACGCTGATCGCCCAGCGCAAATCCCGCGTTTGTAGGCTTTTCACCACCGTCGGCGCCCGGTCATGACGCGCTAAGCCCATCCCTTTATACTCGCCGTCCGACTTGGTTCTGCACCTCTGCCACGGGTGCAGCGTAACGGTGATCGTATGAAGCCCGAGACTGCCCGGCCGGTTCATCTCAAGGACTACCGGCCCCCCGCCTATCTCATCGACCGGGTGAACCTCGACGTGTCGCTCGAGCCGGCGCGCACGCGCGTGCGCTCGAAGCTTGCCATCCGGCCGAATCCTGACGCCAGCGGCCGGCGCGAGCCGTTGAAGCTCGATGGCGCGCAGCTCGAGCTGGGCGATATTGCGCTCGACGGAAGGCCGCTCGGCCAGAAGGACTACAAGGTCACGGACACGTCGCTGACGCTGACCAAGACGCCGGCCGGCCCCTTCACGCTGGAGATCACCACCTTCGTCAATCCGGAGGCCAACAAGGCGCTGCAGGGCATCTACCGCAGCAACAACGTCTACACCAGCCAGTGCGAGGCCCAGGGCTTCCGCCGCATCACCTATTTCCTCGATCGACCGGACGTCCTCGCCACCTACACCGTGCGCATCGATGCCGACCCGCACGCAGCGCCCATCCTGCTCTCCAACGGCAACCTGCAGGAGCGCGGCACCCTCGACGGCGGCAAGCGGCACTACGCCGTGTGGCACGACCCGCACCCGAAGCCCTGCTACCTGTTTGCGCTCGTCGGCGGCGACCTGGCGCCGATCAGCTCCACCTTCCGCACCATGTCGGGGCGCGAGGTCCACCTCGCCATCTATGTCGAGCACGGCAAGCAGGCGCGCGCCGCCTGGGCGATGGACTCGCTCAAGCGCTCCATGCGGTGGGACGAGCAGCGTTTCGGCCGCGAGTACGACCTCGACGTCTTTAATATCGTCGCCGTTTCCGACTTCAACATGGGGGCGATGGAGAATAAGGGGCTCAACATCTTCAACGACCGTCTCATCCTCGCCTCGCCCGAGACGGCGACCGACACCATCTTCGAGGCAATCGAGAGCGTCGTCGCGCACGAGTACTTCCACAACTGGACCGGCAACCGCATCACCTGCCGCGACTGGTTCCAGCTCTGCCTGAAGGAAGGCCTTACCGTTTTCCGCGACCAGGAATTCTCGGCCGACGAGCGCTCGGCAACCGTGCAGCGCATCATCGATGTGCGCGCCTTGAAGACGCATCAGTTCGCCGAGGACGCCGGCCCCTTGGCGCATCCGGTGCGCCCCGAGAGTTATATCGAGATCAACAACTTCTATACCTCGACGGTCTACGAGAAGGGCGCCGAGGTCGTGCGCATGATCGCCACCATCCTCGGCCGCGACGGCTTCCGCAAAGGCATGGACCTCTACTTCGAGCGCCACGACGGGCAAGCGGCGACGGTCGAGGAGTTCGTCACCTGCTTCGAGGACGCGAGCGGCGCCGATCTTGGGCAGTTCAGGCTGTGGTATTCGCAGGCCGGCACGCCGGAGATCATCGCCAAGCTGCGCTACGACAAGAACAAGAAGTCGGCGCAGCTCGACGTCGAGCAGATCCTGCCGCCGACCCCCGGCCAGGCGACCAAGAAGCCGATGCACATCCCCATCCGGCTCGGCCTGCTCGGCGGCAACGGCCATGACATCGCCTTGAAGCTCGACAACGGCGAAGAGCCGGCCGACGGCGTCGTCTCGCTCACCAAGCGGCGGCAGAGCTTCCGCTTCGTCGATGTGCCCTCGCGCCCGGTACCCTCATTGCTGCGGGGTTTCTCGGCGCCAGTGAACGTCACGCTCGACCTTCCCGACGAGGACGCCGAGTTGCTGATGGCCAGCGACAGCGACCTGTTCAATCGCTGGCAGGCCGCCAACACCTATGCGGCGCGCACGCTGGTCGAAGCGGTCGCCCACCTTGCCTCGGGCAAGAAATCGAACCGGCCCCTGCGCTACGCGCGCGCCCTCGGCGCGGCGTTGCAAGGCGACGGCCTCGAGCCGGCCTACCGCGCCGAGCTGCTCAAGTTGCCCACCCAAGCCGACGTCGCCCGCATCATCGGCAAGAACGTCGACCCGGCGCTGGTGCATCGCGCCCATCGGGGCCTCATGAAGCTGATCGGCAAGACGCTGGGGCGGCAGCTCGAAGACCTCTATGGCGAGATGGACGCGCGCGGGCCTTTCTCGCCGGACGCGCAAAGCGCCGGCCGCCGGGCTCTGCGCAACGCCGCGCTGACGCTGCTCACCGCCCGCGGCACGCCCGCCGACATCGCGCGGCTTGCCAAGCACTACGCCACCGCCACCAACATGACGGACCGCGCGCAGGCGCTCTTCCAGCTCGCCTATCGCGGCGGCGGCGAGGCCAAGCAGGCGCTGGCCGATTTCTACGAGAGCTGGCACACGGACAACGTCGTCATCGATACCTGGTTTGCCGCGCAGGCGCAGTCGCCGCTCGCCGGTACGCTGTCCCGTGTCAAAGCGCTGACCGCTCATCCGCTGTTCCAGTTGACGGCGCCCAACAAGGTGCGCGCGCTCGTCGGCACCTTCGCCTCCACCAATCCCGTGCAGTTCAATCGACCCGACGGCGCCGGCTACGCTTTTCTCGCCGATCAGGTACTGGCGCTCGACCGCATCAATCCGCAGATCGCCGCCCGCATGCTCGGCGCCATGCGCTCCTGGCGCACGCTCGAAGCTGGCCGGCGCGCCAAGGCCCGCAAGGCACTGCAACGCGTTGCACGTACCAAGCCGCTGTCCCTGGACGTGCAGGAAATCGCCTCCCGCGTGCTCGAAGGGTAACCTCGAATAATTTATGGCGCCGAAGGGCTTATTCGGTCTCGACAGCCGATTCGCTATGGTGTGAACTGATACTTGTGATTCGGGGTAGCGGATTCGCGGGGATCCGCAAGTCTCTCAAGAACATTCCGGGGGAAAAGGATGGCGTGGACAACGTCCGCCAGCGCATGCGCGCGGCCGACCATTGCGGAGTTTGCCGACGCACGTTTTAAACGCGCGAAATACCGCTATGCCACGCTGCGCCGCTCCGTGTTGCGCGCACATCCCGCCGCCTTCCTCGCCGCCTCCGCCGTCACCCTCGGCATCCTCGCCCTTCTCCTCCCCACCGGCTTCATCGCCGCCACCCTCGTCCTCTCCGGTGTCACGGTGGCCGTCTACGCCGCCGGCGCCAATCTCGCCGACGCTGTCTCCATGTCGCACACCGAGCAGGTCGCCATGAGCGAACCGGTGGCACTCTCCGGCTTCGCCGCCTTCCACGCCGCGCCCGATCGCCAGCCGATTCCCGTCCTCAAGGCGCCCCGGCCGCGCCGCAACGCCCCTGTGCTTGCCGCCCACCACGACTGGGCGGATTTGATGTCACGGGTCAATCACGACCTGCGTACCCCGCTCAATGCCGTCATCGGATTTTCGGAAGTGATGGCGCTGGAGATGTTCGGCCCGCTCGGCAGCGAGCGCTACCAGGACTACGTGCGCTACATCCGTGAGAGTGCCAGCGACCTGCTGAAGTCGGCCGAGGACACGCTCGCCCTGACGGCGCTGCTCACCCATGCGCGTCCGGCCGAGGCCGCCGTCGCCTGCACGCTCGAGCTCGCCATCGCCGATGCTTGGAAGTTCGTCGCGCGCAAGGCCGCCGGTCGTGACGTGCAACTCGACTTGATACTTCCCGAGGGCGTCGAGGTCTTGTCCGAGCCGCGCACGCTGCGCCAGATCCTCGTCAACATGCTATCGGAGGCCATTTCCCGCGCCGCTCCCGGCGATTGCGTCTGCGTCCTTGCCGTCGCCGACGGCGAGCTTGTCGAAATCGTCTTCTCGGCCGGCGACAGACAACCGGACGCGGCGCCGAGGGCCGGCTCCCTGGCCATCTGCCTGGCGCGCACGCTGCTGGAGATGCAGGGTACATCGCTGCTGGAGATCGAAACCGCGGCTGGCGGCTGGCGTGCCGTCACCGTCCTTGATCGTGCGGCGCAAACCGACTTTTTCGCCGAAGACGGCCGGCGGCAACCCCGCGAGCTCGCGGCGGCCGTCTAGCGCTGTTGATCTAGCGGAGCGGGCGGCGCTCCTCCAGCCAGTCGTGCAATTGGCGGCGTTCCTCCGGCGTCAGTTGGCCGACGGTCTCACCGAACAGCGCCGTCCTGGCGCGCGCCACGTTGGTCTCGGCCTGTACGACGCCGTCGAGGGCGGCGCTGAACTTCGCCTGGTCGAAGGTCTCGGCCATCAGCGCCTCGCGCACGGCGGCGCG
>CAZOOS010000068.1:2535-12303 GCA_964581475.1 uncultured Hyphomicrobium sp. | reverse complement strand
GCGCAGGGCATCTGCTTCTCGGTCGCGTCGAACACGGCGCTGCACGTGTTGACGCAAATTCTGGCGCACGGCCGCGTGCGGCGCGCGCGCATCGGTATCGTCGCCGAGCAGATGCCGCTGCCGGCGCGCATCGCCTACCGCGCAGGCTTGTCGCAGGCGAGCGCCGTGCGCGTGCGCGAAGTGCAGGCGCATAGTCCGGCGGGCACGGCGGGGTTGAAGGTCGGCGATCTGCTCGTGCGCCTCGACGGAGACACGGTCACCGGGGTCGACGATCTGTTTCGCCTATTAGACGAACGGCGAATAGACCGGCCGGTCACGGTCACCGTTGTGCGCAGCAGCGGACTGACGGATATTGCGGTGCGACCCATTGACCGGGAGCTGTGACGTTGCGCGCGGAAACCCGCGGAAATGGCGCCAAAACGCCCTCTGTCTGCCATTGTGCATTGGCGAGAAAACAACGACGGCTAAGTAAAAGCATTACGCTATTGTAAGTTGTTTCTTAACTGTTACTTGAATCCACGGCGGAATTCCTTGCAATAGCCCCCGCGGTGGTATTTCATGGTGGTCCGAACGTGGCGCCCTCCCACCTGTCCCCCCTAAGTGGCGTCACGCATCGCAGCCCGCGCTCTTCCCCCGGAGCGCGGGCTTTCCTTTTCTGCCTGCTTACGATTGATGCGACGGCTTGAAGCCGGCCTCCTGCGCTTCGGATTCGGAACAGAACCAGCGCCCGCCGCGATCGCGGCTCACCTTTACGCGCTCATAGTCGCGCGCCCACGGAACGGTGTAGTAGCGCCGATTGCCGCGCACGCTGCCCTTGATTGGACAGCCATCGGGTGCGTCGCGTTTGGCCGCTTCCCATTTCAGCGCGCGATATTCGGACGGATGCGTCGCCGATCCTTCCCAGATGCCGGCTTTGGCGGTGCGCGCTTCGTCCTCGATGCCGCTGTAGGCGGCAAACAATCCGCTTGCGGCGAACACATGCCCGCCGCGCACGAGTTCAGCCGCCACGTCTTGCTCGCCGACTTTACAGTCGCCGCTGTTGATCCCATCGGCGCTGCCGGAGATGTTGCAGGCAACGCGGCCGTCGCGCAGCAGACGCGCAAGCGCCTGTTTCGCCGCCTGCCCGCACGCCCACTCGCCTCCATCCGCGCCGGTGCAGGTTTGCTCGGGCTCCGGCGCCTCGATGCCGCTCAAGCGCACGGCGGTCGAGCCGACGCGCAACGTGTCGCCCGAAACGGCAGTGCCGCGTCCTTCCACATCGCCGCTGTCGACGGCCGCACGCGATTCCTCGCGGGCGGCCTCGCGCCGCTCCTGGCGCGACAGGCTAGCGGTAGCGAGCGGGCCATCCGAGCCAGACCGCCAGGCCATGACGGCGCCGGCGGCGAGCAAGGCCAGCACGACGACGGCAAATGTTCCTTGCACTAGCGGCCTGCCTGCGAGGCTGCGCGCGCCGCGGCCCAGTCTGCCGCCCGCCGCTGCGAGGGGCGAAGACAGCCAGGCCGGCAGGCCTCCGCCAGCATGCGCCAACGCCAGGGCGCCGAGCAGAGCGATGCCGATCAGAAGGGCGATCCACGTGTCGCGCTCAAATCCGTTGGCGTAGGCCCGGATGATGCCACCGGCCAGCGCCACCGCACCGGCGATGAGCAGTGGCAACCGGATGGCCGGTTGCCGCAACATACGACCGAGCGGCGCAAACGCCGGGCCGAGGTAGTCGCCGATGATCCCGCCGATCGTGCGCAGCACCGCAAGCACATAGGCGATCGCAGCGATCAGACCGGCGCCGAACCGCTGCAGGTAGCTGCCGGCCACGGGAACACCGGCGCGCAGTTTGCTCGCCGCCAGCCTGGCGCCGGAGATGCCCATTACTGCGCCCCGGTATCCGTAGTAGACCGCACCGCGCCCGACGGCCTTGGCCCCGGCAACGCCGATGACGGCGCCCTGCTGCCCGGCGTTGACGGCACCGCGGCCGACTGCCTTGGCACCCCCGGCACCGGCGGCGGCACCGCGGATACCTACGGCCTTGAGATTTTCCACGGCGGCGTTGGCGGCTTCGCCGACGCGGTCGCGACGCTTCTTGCGCCGCACGAGGATGGTCGTGCGCACGTAGTCGCGCCATTCAAAGCCGTCGTTGCGCTTGCGCCAGCCGAGCATGCGGCCTCCGGAAGTGTGGAAACGAGCGACGGCGGCGCTGCCGCCGCAGCGAATCAGGGGTCCTTCGAACCTGCATGCGATGATGGCAGGGCTTTGACCGTGCCGGAAGTCACAGGCTGAAGCTCAGTGGTAGCCTTCGCCTTCGCGCACCTTTCCGCGGAATGTCCAGTAAACGAACACCGTGTAGCCGAGGATCATCGGCAGCATGATGAGCGTGCCGACGAGCATGAAGATCTGCGAGCTGGGGACCGCCGCCGCATCCCAGAAGGTCAGTGTCGGTGGCACGAGGTAGGGCACGGTGGAAATGCCCAGCCCGATGAAGCCGAGCAGGAACAGGGCAACGGCCGACAGAAACGGCATCACGTCGCGTCCGGTCCTTAGCCCATGCCAGCAGGCGAAGGCGGCGACCGCCGTGAGCAGCGGCACGGGTGACAGGTAGAGGATGTTCGGCCAAGTGAACCAGCGCTCGGCGATGCGATCGAAGGCGAGCGGTGTCCACAGGCTGATGATGACCATGATGACGAGCACCGCAAGCAGCAGGTGCTGCGCCCAGCGGCGCGCGTTCACCGCGAGCTCGCCCTCCGTCTTCATGATCAGCCATGTGGTGCCAAGCAGTGCATAGCCGACGATGAGCGCTACGCCCGTGAATAGCGGGAAAGGCGCGAACCAGTCGAACGTGCCGCCGGCAAATTGATTGTTCTGGACGTTGATCCCTTGCACATAGCCGCCGAGCACGACGCCCTGCATGAACGTCGCGACGATGGACCCGTAGGCGAAGGCGTTGTCCCAAAACTCGTGGCTGGGCTTTGCCGTCCAGCGGAACTCGAAGGCGACGCCGCGGAAGATAAGCCCCAGCAGCATGATGATGATCGGCAGATAGAGCGCCGGCATGATCACCGCATAGGCGAGCGGGAAAGCGACCAGCAGGCCACCGCCACCGAGCACCAGCCACGTCTCGTTGCCGTCCCAGAACGGCGCCACCGAGTTCATCATTACGTCGCGGCGCTCTTCCTCGGGCGTGAAAGGAAAGAGGATGCCGAGCCCGAGGTCGAAGCCGTCGAGAATGACGTATAGCGCGACGGCGATGCCGATGATCGCGGCCCAAACGACGGGAAGCCAGTAGGCGATGGCATCCATGGCTCAGGCTCCCTCGATGGCGTCGTGCGCGGCCGGCTCGGCGGCGGTGAGTGGACGCGACGGCACGCCGTCCGGCGTCGCCGCCGCCGTGCCCTTGGGTCCGTAGTCGATCAGGCGATTGATGTAGTAGATGCCCATGGCGAAGACGATGCCGTAGACGACGACGAAGAGGACCAGTGTCGTCAGCACGGCGCCCGCGTGCACCGGCGAGGCGGCATCGGCGGTGCGCAGGATGCCCTGCGCGATCCACGGCTGACGGCCGATCTCGGTCGTGTACCAGCCGGCGAGAATGGCAATGAATCCCAGCGGCCAAGCGTATTGCACGTACTGTAGGTACCAGCGGGTGTCGAACAGCCGGCCCCGCCACCACAACCAGGCGCCGACGAAGCCTACAACCAGCATCAGCACGCCCATTCCGACCATCAGACGGAACGACAGGAACACCGGGAACACCGGCGGACGGTCGTTCGACGCGAACTCCTTCAAGCCGGGGAACAGCCCGTCGGCACTGTGCGTCAGGATCCAGCTCGCGCCGTTGGGAATGGCGATCTCGAAGTCGTTGCGCTCTTCTTTCTCGTTGGGAATGGCGAAGAGCACGAGCGGGGCGGGCTTGGTGCCGTCCCAATGGCTCTCGATGGCCGCCACCTTGGCCGGCTGATGCTTCAAGGTATTGAGACCATGCTGATCGCCGATGAGCACCTGCAGTGGAGCGAGGATGGCGACCATGCCGAGCCCCATGCGCATCATCGTCTTCGCTTCCTCGTGGAAGCGGCCATTGACCAGATAGCGGGCGCCGACGGCCAGCACCACCAGCGAGGTGGTGAGATAGGCGGCGGTGAACATGTGCGCGAAGCGGTATGGGAAGCTTGGGTTGAAGATGATCTGGATCCAATCAACCGGATAGGCGATGCCGTTGACCACCTCGTGTCCGGCCGGCGTCTGCATCCAACTGTTGGCGGCGAGGATCCAGAAGGCGGAGAGCGAGGTGCCAACCGCGACGAGCACGGCTGACAGCACATGCAGGTTGGGCGGCACGCGCTGCCAGCCGAACAACATGATGCCGAGGAAGGTCGCCTCGAGGAAGAAGGCGGTCAGCACCTCATAGCCGAGCAGGGGTCCCAGCACGTTGCCGACGACGACCGAGAAATTGCTCCAGTTGGTGCCGAACTGGTACGACAGCACGATGCCGGAGACGACGCCCATGGCGAACGACACGGCGAAGATCTTCGTCCAGAAGCGCGCCAGACGATGCAGGTGCTCGCGCCCGGTCAATCGCCAGCGCACCAGCAGCGTCGCGATGAAGGCCGCGAGGCCGATGGTGAAGCTCGGGAAAATGATGTGGAACGTGATGGTGAAGGCGAACTGGAGCCGGGCCAGCAGAACGGCGTCTAATTCCATGGCACCCGCTTCGCTTTCTTCTTTCGGATCGCTCGCAGCATTGTGCCGCGGTTCGGCGACCGCGTCGAGACGGCTGGCTGCCGCGCCCCGTCGCGCGTGACAAGTTGTGCGTAGTAAGTTCGCAACGTCCGACGGGCTGAGTCTAAGGTGCGGAGAGGGCGCTCTATTCCCGCGCGAGCGCGCCGAGCGGGACAGCCCACAGGCGCACGTGACCGTCGACGCCGGCCGATGCGAGATGCTGCCCATCGGGAGCGAAGGCGACGGCGGTGGCGCCGCCCACGTGTCCCGTCAGTGCGCGCACGATGCGTCCACGCTGTAAATCCCACACGCGCACCGTGCCGTCCTCGCCCGCCGAGGCGAGCTGATCGCCGCTCGGCGAGAAAGCGATATCGGCGATCCGCCCGCGGTGACCGTTGAGGGCGCGCAGACGGCGCGACGACAGCACCGACCAGATCTGGATGCGGCCATCGAGCGAGCCTGCCGCCAGGAGCTTGCCGCTCTGCGAGAAGGCAACGGAGGTGACGAAGTCGCGCGGGCCGCGGTAGCTGCGTTTCAGAGCGAGGGTGTCGAGGTTCCACACACGCACAGTCTTATCGGCACTGCCCGAGGCGAGCAGCAGTTGTTGCGGCGAGTAGGCGAGGGACTGGACGGCATTCTCGTGGCCATCCAGCACTTGCAGCGGCGCAGCGGTCTGGCGCGCATCCCACAACGTGATTTTCCAATCGTGGCTGGCGGCGGCGAAATGGTCGGGATCGCCGGTGAACGCGACCGCCCAGACGTTCGCCTCGTTGCGCTGAACGGTGGCGATCTTCTCCGCGCGATCGATGTCCCACAACACGACCTTGCCGTTGGCGTGCCCGGTGAGCGCGCGCGCTCCGCCGAGGGCGAGCGCTGTCGCCGGGCCGTCGTCGAGCTCGATGGTGCGCACGAGGTTGCGATAGGTGGCGTCCCAAACCTTCATCGTGCCGTCGGCGCCGGTGGTGACGATACGGCGGCCGTCGGCGGTATAGGCGGCGCCGGATATGGAGCCCCGGTGCGCTTCGATGTCGGCCATGGGCGTGACGAGCACCGGCGCCTGCGCTTGCGGCTGCAGCGGGCTTGTGGTGCCCGTCGTGATGCCGGTGGTCACTGCCGAGCCGCGGCTTTCGAACTGCGGGAAGCGGTCCTGCATGGCAACGGCGGCGCTGGCGACGCCGACGCCGACCAGCAACTTGAACACCAGCGGCATCAGGCTGGGACGGCTGCCCTTGAGACGGCGAGGACGCGGGCGTGCCGGCGTTTTGACGACGACGAGCGCGCGCTCCTTGGGGATCGGCTTTTTCGACTGCAGCTTCTTCTTGAGCACCGGCGCCGGCGGCGCTTCGAGTTTCACGGTTGGGACGGCGGCGGGACTGGGCGTCGACGCGGCAGCGATCACGATGGGCGCCGGTGCTGCGGCTGGCGTTCCCTCGGCATCTGGTTTCTTACGCAGGCCCTCGAGAAAATCGAGCAGACCGCCCTTGGGGCCGGGCGCGTCCGGCGGCGGCGGCGTCGCTGTCGGCGGCCGCGTGATCGCGACCGTAGCGGCAACGGCCGGCTCGGCCTCTTCCTTTTCCTTCTTGCGGTTCTTGCGCCGGTCCGTCGTGCGCGTCAGCCAGCTCGCGCGCACCGGATCGGGCGCCAGCAAATCGCCGCGCCAGGCCGCGATCGATTGCGGCCGTGCCTCTACGTTGAGGGCCAGCGCCCGGTCGATCGCCTTGAGGAAGCCGGCGCGGTAAGAGCTGAGCGCCGCGTCGCGCGCCGGCACCAGCTCATCCTTGACCATGCGCGAAGGCGCATCGGGGGGCCGTTTGCCGGTGATCGCATGATAGAGCGTGCCGGCGAGGGCGTAGATGTCGCTCCACGGACCCTGCTGGCGGCTGGTCTCGGCGTACTGCTCGTAGGGGCTGTAACCCGGCTTGACGAGCGCCGACACGGTCTTGGTGGCGGAGGCGATCTCGCCACGCGCCGAGCCGAAATCGATGAGCACCGGGTCGCCCGACTTGCGGATGATGATGTTGTCGGGGGCGATGTCGCGGTGCAGGAAGTCGGCGTTGTGGATCAGCTCCAGCGCGTCGAGCAGCGGCGCGATGATGGCGTCGAGCTCTTTCTGCCGCGGGGCGCGCCCGAGGCCCTTGAGCCAGCCCTTGAGGCTCTGGCCCTCCTCGAAATGGAGGACCATGTAGCCGGTGTTGTTGGCACGAAAATAGCGGTACACGCGCACGATGTTGCGGTGATCGAACTTGGCGAGCGTCTGCGCTTCCTCGATGAAGCGATCAAGGCCCCAGCGGTAATCGCCGGCGCAGTCCTGCGAACGCGGAGCCGCATCGATGCCGCCGTCGCGCGCGGCGATGTCGCTCGGGAAGTACTCCTTGATGGTGACCATGCGCGCGAGCGCAATCTCGTCGGCGAGATAAGTCACACCAAAGCCGCCGGCGCCCAGCACCCGCTCGATGCGATAGTCGCCAACCAGCTCGGTTCCGCTTGGCAGGGCGATGAGATTCGTCATGGCTCTCCGTGACGTGGGTCGTCAGGCTCGCATGCGTGCCGCGCCGCTCGTCAATTGCCGTACTGCCTCCGACACATTTATGCCCGGCAAATGTGGCGACGCGTTGAGCATGCGGAAGCTGCGAACAAATCTGAGCTGCGGCACCGAATGCCATGTTCCTGCCGTCATGCAGCCCGAGGCTGCACTTTGATTTGTCCTGAGACGAAGACCATGAGATCGCCGTGGTCGCACCGCCGAGCCCGTCGATTGCCATCGTCGCGATCTCCAAAACCAATGTTGCATTTGCAGCGGGCATTTCCGAGCCGAGGCGCGCAGTCGTGACCTCCCACATAATAGTGCTTGCCGTGCCGGCCGCTGCAGCGCTGCCAATGTTCTCGTCGTGGCTCGGCGACACGTTTGACCGGGCACCGGCCTTGATCATGGTGCTGGCGGTGCTGGTTGCACTGCCGCCGCTGGCCCTCGCCGGCTTGATGATGCGTCGCCAGCGCCGCTCGCCCGACTCCACCGTATTGCTGTCGCGCTCGTCAACGCGCGGGGTCAGCGCATTGCGCTCGGGGATTACAGCACGCACCGAGGTCTCCGCCTGGCCGACCGAGGCTTGGGTGGAGCTGGCCGGCTCCGGGCAGCGCCATGTCATCGGCCGCGCCATGCTGCGCATCGGCCGCGAGGCCGACAACGACATCTGCCTGTCGGAAAAGACCGTGCACCGCTACCACGCGGTGGTCCGGCGCACGACCGATGGCGAGGTTGTCGTCACCGATCTTTCCGGCGCCGACGGCAACGGCGTGCTGATCAACGGCACGCGTGTCGGCGAAGGCCGTCTGACGAAAGGCGATGTCATCGGCATCGGCGAAGTGAAATTGAGATTCGATGCAAGGCCCGTTTAGCAATGGCCGCCCGACCGCGCGACGCGCGGTGAAAGCGGATATGCGGGTCTTGGCCGCCAATCATGGTAGGGAGAATGCATATGTCTGAAGAACGCCAAGGCGTAACGGAGGTCCCCATGTCTCAGCAAGCTGCAAAACCGGGCCGGTTTCTCGGCTCGCTGAAGGATGCACTCGCGGCGGCGAGCCGCGACGACACGCAGCGCGGTCGTGCGCCGGCCGCGGCGGAGCCCGCGACGCAACTCGCACCCAAGGCCGAGGCGCCCAAGACCGCGGCGGCAGCCGAGCCTGCGAAGGCCGAGGTTGCGCCTTCCGCGACGCCGGCCGGCGCCGGGCTCAGCGCCGCGGAAGCCGCGCGTGAGGTGAAGGGCCAGACGTCGCTGAAGCCGCAGGACAAGCACGTCGAGTTCGGCACGCCTCCCACCACCCGCGTCGTGCGCGGCGGTCCTCCGAAGGTTGAGGCCGACGCACCGCGCACGCAGCTCGTGCGTGGCAAGGTGCAGGTGAAGCGCGGCGCCTTCGAGCAGGATCCGGTGGTCGGCTGGCTCGTAATCGTCGGTGGCGCCGGCATGGGCGCCTACCGCCCCATTTTCGAGGGCAACAACACCGTCGGGCGGGCCGCGACGCAGCGCATTCCGCTGGATTTCGGCGACGATTCGATTTCTTCCGAGGAACAGGCCTACATCCGCTATGATTCTGCCGCACGATCTTTTCTTTTCGTGCCGAACTTAGCTAAGACCAACGTCGTTTCCATCAACGACAAGCGACCCACCGGCGCGGTCGAGCTGCACCAGATGGACGTGATCACGATCGGGCGTACCCAGCTCGTGTTCGTGCCGTTCTGCGGGGCAGAGTTCGACTGGGCCGAGCTCAGCGATGCCAAGGACTGATGCAGGCATACGACCACGCCGCTCGCGCCACCAAGGGGGCGCGGGATTACCAGGAAGACTCGAGCGCGTTCTGGCCGCCTAAAGAGCGGGCGGCCGGAGGCGCCGACGTGCCGCCGACTGCCAACAACACGCGACTCGTCGCCGTGCTCGCCGACGGCATGGGCGGACACACCGCCGGGGCGCTAGCCAGCCGCATGGTGTGCGACAGCTTCATCTCCACGTACGCGGGCCTCAACGGCGCGCGCCCCGAGCGGCTGCTCAAGTCGCTCACCTCGGCCAACGATTCCATCGCCGCGCAGGTGCGCGCCAACCCGACGTTGGCGGGCATGGGCACGACCCTCGTCGCCGCCGTGTTCGGCAACGAAGGCGTCGAATGGGTGAGCGTCGGCGATAGTCCACTGCTGCTGTTCCGCCGCGGCGAGATCGCGCTGCTCAACGAGGACCACTCGCTGGCACCCGAACTCGACCGGCTGGCGGCCTTGGGGAAGATCACGCCGGAGCAGGCGAAGTCCGACCCGCGCCGCCACATGCTGCGCTCGGCGGTGACGGGCGATGAGCTCGATCTCGTCGATGTCTCGCGCCGGCCGCTGGTGCTGGAGGAGGGAGACTACGTCATCCTCGCCAGCGACGGGCTGCACACGCTGGAGGGCACCGAGATCCAGCGCATCGTCTCGGCCTACGCCGATGACGGCGCCGAGTCGGTGGCCAATGCGCTGATCCGTGCCGTGGAGGCCATCCGCGATCCGCACCAGGACAACACCACGGTGCTCGCCGTGCGCCC
>CAZOOS010000068.1:0-2435 GCA_964581475.1 uncultured Hyphomicrobium sp. | reverse complement strand
ATAGGGGCGGGCGTCAGTCGGCATGTACGGGCAGATTTCCACGCTCGCGTTCGTTGGCATCGAGGCCCGCCCCGTTGAGGTGCAGGTGCGCATCACGCCCGGCCGGCACGCCTTCGTCATCGTCGGCCTGCCCGACAAGGCGGTGGCGGAAAGCTCCGAGCGCGTGCGCAACGCGCTGCACGCCGTCGGCCTCGCCCTGCCCTACAAGCACGTGACGGTGAACCTGGCGCCGGCCGACCTGCCGAAGGAAGGCAGCCAGTTCGACCTGCCCACCCTGCTGGCCATGATGGTGGCCATGGAGGCCGTCGCCCCCGACGCCGTCGCCGGCTATGCGGCGATCGGCGAATTGGCGCTCGACGGGTCGATCCGCGCGGTGCCGGGCGCGCTGCCCGCCGCCATCGGCGCCAACGCCATGGGCAAGGGGCTGATCTGTCCGGCGGCCTGCGGACCAGAAGCTGCGTGGGCCGGTGAGGACGTCGACATCCTGGCGGCGCCGCACCTCCTCTCTCTCGTCAATCACTTCAAAGGGCTGCAGACTCTGGCGCGTCCGAAGCCGGGCCTGGAGCGGGAAGGCGGGGTGCTGCCCGATCTCGCCGACGTCAAGGGCCAGGAAAGCGCCAAGCGGGCGCTCGAGGTCGCTGCCGCCGGCGGACACAACCTGTTGATGGTCGGGCCGCCGGGCGCCGGCAAGTCGATGCTCGCCGCGCGGCTGCCGTCGATCCTGCCGCCGCTGTCGCCGGAGGAAATGCTCGACGTGTCGATGGTGCACAGCCTCGCCGGCGAGCTGATGGGCGGCAAGCTGGCGACGCAGCGGCCGTTCCGCTCCCCGCATCATTCCGCCAGCATGGCGGCACTCGTCGGCGGCGGCACGCGCCCGCGGCCGGGCGAGGTGAGCCTGGCGCATCTGGGCGTGCTGTTCCTCGACGAGCTGCCCGAATTCCAGCCGGGCGTGCTCGACGCGCTGCGCCAGCCGCTGGAGACGGGCGAGACGATCATTGCCCGCGCCAACCATCGCATCGCCTACCCCTCGCGCATCCAACTCGTCGCGGCGATGAACCCGTGCAAGTGCGGCGGCGGCGGACCGGGCGTCACCTGCAAACGCGGAGAGCGGTGCGCCGCCGAGTACCAGGCGCGCATCTCCGGGCCGCTGCTCGACCGCATCGATCTGCAGATCGAGGTGCCGTCGGTGAGCGCAGCCGATCTCATTCTGCCGGCGCCGACCGAGGACAGCGCGCAGGTGCGCACGCGGGTGGCGCAGGCGCGCGAAGTGCAGCGGGCCCGCTTTGCGCGGCTCGGCGCCGCGCGCATGCGCACCAATGCCGAATGCAACGGGCGCCTGCTGGAGGAGATCGCCAGTCCCGATGCGGAGGGCGCCACGCTGATGCGGCAGGCGGCCGATGCGCTGCGCCTCTCCGCGCGCGGCTTTCACCGCACCTTGCGCGTTGCACGCACGCTCGCCGACCTCGACGGCGCCGAAGGCATCGGCCGGGCGCACATCGCCGAGGCGCTCAGCTACCGCGGCGAGACGCTGCGGCAGACGAAAGTAGCGTAAGAGGGCAGTAGGCAGTATGGCAGCAGGCAGTCGTTTAGCGAAGATCGACTCATACCGCGACCTGCGCGTCTGGCGAGAGGCGATGGACGCGGCCGAAGCTGTATACCGCGCGTCGGTACGCGCACCCGGCGATTGGAAATATGCGCTCGGAAGCCAAACCTTGCGCGCGGCGGCCTCGGTGCCAGCCAATATCGCCGAGGGCTACGGCCGCGACAGCACCGGCTCTTACACACAGTTCCTCAAGATCGCACGCGGATCGCTCAAGGAGCTAGAGAGCCACCTTATCTTGGCGCAACGCGTCGGAGCATTTCCCAATGGGGAGGCCGACAAGCTTCTTATGAAGCTCGAAGGCGTCGGCAAAATGCTGAACGCGCTCATTCGCGCCGTTCGGTCATCGAGAAACCCCGAGACCGAAGCCGGCACGACGGCAGAGGCGTAGGACTTCACTGCCTACTGCCCATTGCCTGACTTCAGGCCGCCAGAGCCTTTAGGCCACGCTGCATCAGCGCCGCCTCGACCGTGTTCTTCAGCAGGCAGGCGATGGTCATCGGACCGACGCCGCCCGGCACCGGCGTGATGGCGCCCGCCACCTTCACCGCCTCGGCAAAGTCAACGTCGCCGACGATCTTGCCCTTGCCGTCGGGCTTGAGGATGCGGTTGATGCCGACGTCGATGACGATGGCGCCCGGCTTGATCCAATCGCCCTTGACGAACTCCGGCTTGCCGATGGCGGCGACGACGAGATCGGCGGCGCGCACGACGTCCGGCAGGTCCTTCGTGCGCGAGTGGGCGATGGTCACCGTGCAATTCTCGCGCAGCAGCAATTGCGCCATCGGCTTGCCGACGATGTTGGAGCGGCCGACGACGACGGCGTTGAGGCCGG
>CAZOOS010000067.1:0-12381 GCA_964581475.1 uncultured Hyphomicrobium sp. | reverse complement strand
GCCGCCGTCCGGGCCCGTCGCCGAGCCATCGACCTACCGCATGGAGGACTTCCGCAGCCCGGTGCCGGCGACGCTGCGCGGCGCTCGCGTGCTCTCGGAGGATGAGGCCGCCGATATCTGGAACAAGAACGGCGCCATTTTCATCGACGTCTACCCGCAGGCGCCAAAGCCACCGAATTTGCCCGCCGGCACCTTCTGGCGCGAGCCGGCGCATCGCACCATCGAGGGCGCCCAGTGGCTGCCAAATGTCGGCTATGGCGCGCTGTCGGCCTCCATGGACGAATACTTCCGCACGCGGCTCGAGGCGCTGTCGAAGGGCAAGCGCGACGCGGCCGTCGTCTTCTTCTGCCTCAAGGATTGCTGGATGTCGTGGAACGCAGCCAAGCGGGCGCTGGAGTACGGCTATACCAACGTCATGTGGTTCCGCGACGGGACCGACGGCTGGCAGCAGCTCGGATATCCGCTGGCCGAGGTGAAGAAGCTGCCGTGATGCGCGCGGTGATGGCGTCCCGCCGAGCACGCGTTTGCGGGTGCGCCTCCTGACGAGGCGATTTGGCCGTCAGCTGTCGGCGCCGGTCAGCTCTTCATCTGCGCGCGGATCAGGCGACCGATCTCGTAGGCCCGCTGCTCGATGAGCGTCGGGATTTCGCACGCCATCGTCAGGTTCTGCTGGCGCTCCTGGAAGATACGGGCGTTCCAGTTGTATTCCTGCTGCTCGGGCGTCAGCTTGGTCTCGGTGGGCAGCAACTCGTCGGTGGCGGCGATGCCTTTTTCGGCGAGCTTCTGGCCCTCGCGCTCCAGTTCGGCGGCACGCCCCTTCTGGCGCTTTTGAAATTCCTCGACGCGGCTCATCACGAATGCGCGGTCGGTATTGATCTCGTTGAGCACGCTGGCGAACAGCTCCGTCAGCTTCTTGTCGCGCTCCGCCTCCGGCACCTTGGCGGCGTACTCCTTGATCGCCTTCTCGGCGTCCTCGGCAGAGACGCGACGGCTCTCCAGCACTTCGGTCAAGTCGCGGATCTCCGGGCTAAACTCCTTGATCCCGTCGAGGGGCGGGCCGTCCCACACCTGCGCGGCCGAAATGGTTGGCACCTTGCGCTGGATGCACGGCCAGTCGGGGCTGCTGAGAATCTCCGACGGCGAGAACTTCACCGCCGCGTTGTCCCCGGGGGTGACTGCGGCGTCGGGCGTGAAGGCAGGATGATTGGTTCCTGGGGGCGGGCCCGCGTCCGCGCCGCCCGGGCGGGCACCTGGCACAACGCCGGGCGCGATACCCGGCTGCGCTTCCTGCGCCGCGGGCTTGGGGTCGTCCATGCCACCGGGACGGGCGCCGGGGACGACGCCTGGCGCAATGCCGGGTGCGAGGTCCGGCGCCGCCTCGACCTTGGCCGGAGCGTCTGCCGCCGGGGCCGGCGTCTGCGCCTGCAGCGCCGCGCTGGTGCCGAATGAGATGACCGCCGTGAGCGCCATGATGCTGACGGTACGCTTCAGGTTGCTTGCCGCGCTGGCCGAAGCTTTTTTCGTTGACGTGAACATGTCCTCAAACTCCCGAGCCCGGACCGCCTCTACGTGCGATCAGGCCTTTTGATGGGTTATACGCAAAGATTGCTGCGCCGAGGAACACCGCGGTGCAGGCGACGACGATACCGAGCGAGGGCCAGTCCACCTGTCCGTAGAGGGCGAAACGGATCAGCTCCACCGCATGCGTGAACGGATTGAACAGGCACAGCTGGTAGAGCAGCACGCTCGATTCCTTGACGCGCCACAGGGGGTAGAGCGCCGAGGAGGCAAAGAACATCGGAAAGATCACGAAGTTCATGACGCCGGCGAAGTTCTCAAGCTGCTTGATCACCGACGACATGAAGAGGGCGAGGGACCCGAGCATCAGTCCGGAGATGACGAGCGCCGGCGCCACCGCCAGATAGTTCATCGACGGCGGCTGCAGCTTCCAGGCGTAGATGACATAGGCGACCGCGGCGAGCTCGATCACGGCTGCGACGACGAGCGCGTTCTGCATGAAGCGCTCGGACAGCTTCTCCGTCGCCGAGTTGAACATGATGAGCGCGACAAGTACCGCTGGCGTCGCCAGCAGCAGAGAATAGCCCCAGCCGGAAAGCTCAGCCTCCCAGAAATAGAAGATGGCAAGGAAGACGTAGGCCTGCAGAGCCGCCACCGCGACGCCGCCGATCAACTTCGAGACCAGCAGAAACGAGCGCGGGAACGGGCTGACGAGGAGCGTGCGCATGGCGCCGGTCTCGCGGTCATAGACCATCGACAGCGACGACTGCATGGCGTTGAACAACAGGATCATGCCGAGCAGACCCGGCACGACGTAGACCTCGTACAGCACGTATGTTTCGTAGGGCGGTATGATGGATACGCCGAGCGTCTGGCGGAAACCGGCCGCGAAGATGAATAGCCAGATGAGCGGGCGCACCAGCGCCGACATGAAGCGCTCACGCTGGTGCAGATAGCGCAGCACCTCGCGCCGTACGATGCCGCTCAAGCATGTCAGGTAGGCGCGCGGTCCCAGGCGCGGCGGGTCACTACCCCAAGCTCGGCCGGTCATGTTGGGCGTCGCGGGTATGGGCGCGGCGGCGGTAAGGGCGGTCATGCTGCGCGCTCCGTCGTCTCGGTGCCGGTCATTTGGCGGAACGCGTCGCTGACGTTCTGGGTGCTCGTCTTGGCCAACAGCTCAGGCACCGACCCGGTGAACAGGATGCGGCCCTTGTGCAGGAGGACGACGAGGTCCGTGGGTCGCACCTCGTCGAACAAGTGCGTCGCCCACATGACGCCGAGCCCTTCCTTCTCCACCAGAGAGCGCACGATATTGACGACGCTCTCGCGCGAGCCGATGTCGAGGCCGACGGTCGGCTCGTCGAGCAGCAGGATAGACGGCTGATGCAGCAGCGCTCGTGCGATCTCGACGCGCCGGGCCTGTCCCCCCGAAAGGTTGCGCACCTTCTCGCGGGCGCGATCGGCGAGGCCGACGAGCTCTAAGGCGCGCTCCGTGCGCCGGCGGGCTTCGCGACCGCGCATGCCGTGCAACGCGCAGTGGTAGAGCAGGTTCTGCCGCAGGGTCAGGTCGAGATCCAGCGTCCGGCTTTGAAAGACCACGCCTAGCCGTTGCAGGGCGGCCATGGCGCGGCGCCGGATGTCGTGCCCGAAAATGCGGATTTCACCGGTGACGTTGTCGTAGAGGCGGGTGATCAGCGCGAACAGCGTCGACTTGCCGGCGCCGTTGAGCCCCAGGAGCACGACGAAGCGGCCGCGCGGGATCTCCAGCGACACGTCGTTGAGAGCCAGATTCTCGCCGAAGGCGTGACTGACGTTCTTGACGACGAGCGCGGGCGCGGCGTCAATCGATTGCGTTTCAGATGCCATATCCATACGACGATTTAGACCGCGCGCATGCACTTCAAGCCATTGGCAACGTTGATCGTTACTCTCGGGCTTGGCCACGCAAATCAGCGGGCGGCCGTTCGTCTTTTTGCTCCACTCCGAATGTCATCCTTGGTCCGCAAGGCCGCCGAGCCCAGGGCCGGCGAAACTTAGAACGGGGCAACCACGACGCCCCAGGGATAGCGGCCGGTACGGATCGATTTGATCACCTTCATGGCCGCAACGTCTATCACCGACACGTCGTTCGATGCGCCGTTGGTGGTCAGAAGCTGCTTGCCGTCCGGCGTCAACGCCATCTGCCAAACGCGTTGGCCAACGAGCAGGTACTTGATGACCTCGAAAGTCGACGTGTCGATCACGGCAACACGATTTGCCGGGCCGAGCGCGACAAAGGCGTACTTGCCATCGGGGGTGATGCGCACGCCGACCGGCTGGATCGCCTCCTTGGTGATCCCGGGGATCTCAAAGCCGATCTTCTTGATCACTCTGCGGTCCGCGGGGTTGATCACGGTCACCGTGCCGCCGATCTCCGAGCTGACCCAAAGCTGCGTTCCGGTGGGATTGAAGATGGCAACGCGCGGGCGGCTGTCGACGAGGACATTGTCGAAGGTCTTGTGGGTCGTCGTGTCGATGAAGTGGGCCATGTTGGTCGTCTCGGACGTGTTGACCAACACCTTGCCGTCCGGGCTCATGCCCATGCCTTCCGGCTCGACGCCGACGGGAATGTCGCCGAGCACCTTGCCGCTCTGGATATCGACGATGGTGACGAGGTTGTCGTCCTCGTTGGCGACGTACAGAGGGTTGCCGGAGGGGTGCAGGACGTGCAATTCGGGGTCAGGGCCGGACGGAAGCGTCTTTATCATCTCATAGGTCTTGGTGTCGTAGACCTGGATGATGTTGTCGTCGCTGGTGCAGACGATCAGCCACTTGCCGTCGTTCGACAAGATGACGCCACGCGGCCGCTGGCCGACGGGGAACGTCTTGATCACCTCGAGCTTCTCGGTGTCGATGACGGAAACCGAGTTGTCCTTCTCGTTGGTGACGAATGCGGTATACGCCAGGGCCGCTGGCGCCGGCAGCGCGAGTGCGTAACCCATTCCGAGCAGCGCGGCGAAAGCGACCTTTGAACGCATTATCGAACTTCCTCCTGGGTATTTTCTGGAGCGAGAGCCGGGATGAGCGCCGCTCATTGTGTGTACGCCTGGCATTTGGTCTCGGGCTTATCGACGCCGAGCGTGTCGAGCACGCTGGATTGATGCAGGAAGCCATTTTGCGGCGAGACGCTGACTAGCAGCTTCGGTGTCGTCACCAGCACCGGCTGGCGAATCTGGCCATTCCAATTGCGCAGCGAGAGGCCGACGCCCTTGAAGCCCGCCACGTCGAAGCTGGGCCCCTTCATGTAGGCGACGAGATCCTTGTATTCGCCCGACTTGGTGCGCGAGGCGGCCTCACCGACCATGCGCGTCGCCAGCCAAGCGTTGTAGTCGATCGGGCGCATTGTGCGGTCCGCTAAGCGCTTGAAACGGTTCTGGAATTGCGTACCGCCCCAAAGCTCGATGGCCGGGTGCCAGCTCTCGGCGACGAGGCCGGCGGTGCCGGCAACCGGGCGCGGATCCCAGGTGCGATACGGCAGGTAGTCGCCGAACAAGTTGCCTTCATCGGCAACGACCAGCACCTCGTAGTCAGGTGCGTTCTGCGTGAAGGTCGGGATTTGCTGCTGCACCTGCTCGAAGCCGCCATCGGTGCGTCGGCTGCCGGAGTCGTAATTGAATGTGCGCTCCTCGACGATCTTGGCGCCGAAGCGCTTGGCGGACCGACGCAGCGACTCGGCGTAGAGCTTGTCCCTCTCGGTCGGCCCGAGCACCAGCAGCCAGTGCGGCCATTTCTTCCAGACGAGATATTGGGCGAGGGCATCGGTAAGCATCGAGCGCGTCGGCGCCGTGTGCAGCACCTGCGGCCGGCAGTTCTCCTCGCGCAGGCTGTCGTCCGCAGCGCTGTAGTTGATCAGGATCGCCTCCTTGCCCTTGATGGCATCGGCCATCTTAAGAAGCGTCTCGGGTGAGGCATCGACGATGATAAAGTGCGCGCCGGCGTCCACCTTCTGGACCACTTCCTCAATCAGCTTGGCGGGGTCGGAGTTCTCGATCGGGTCGAGCTTGAACTCCTGGTTCATGAACCGGCCGGTGGTGTTGTTGTCGGTGATCGCCAATTTGGCGCCGGCGATGCCGAGATCCTTCGGCGGCAGGTCGAGCAGCGATAGGGGCAGCGGCTCCTCACGCAGTTCACGCGCGAGTACGATCGGGATGACAACGTGATTTGGGGCGGCTTCTGCCTTCGCGGCAGCCGGCTTCGACGCATCGGCGCCCGCAGCGGACGGCTCGCCGGCCGGGGTGGCTGCTGACGGCGACGCGGGAGCCTCCTGCGCCATGGCGGCGGGGGCGCTGAACAGTACGAGGAGGGCTGCCAGGGCTGCAAAGGCCCGGGCAGGCGAAATGACCGAGACCAGCGCGCTGCCACGCGAGCGCCCTGCAAATTGGCCTGTTGCCATCAAGCTCGTTCCTCCTGTCTGCCCGGCTCGCCGGAAACCGCGAGCTGCGCCTTTATGGCGTCTCCGGGGCAGTCTGTTACTATGTTGCAGTAAAAGGGTATGGGGTGCCACCCTTGTCAAGGTCTCCCGATTTTACTCGCGTACTTGTGACCCAGGCTGTGCAGCCACGTGGCAATAACCCCCTTGCAATTGCCCCCCCGTTCGGCACACCTAACCCATAACACTATAACACTCTAAGCAGCCGAGAACGCGGTTCGCGCGTCCAGGGGAAACGTCTTGATTGCTAAACGGATTGTCATCTTCGCGTTGGCCTTGGCGGTGCTCCCGGCGGCTGCGACGGCGGCCGAGAAGGCGGTCATCTTTCCCTTCGACCTCATAGATCAGAGCCAGCAGTTCGAAATCGGGTTAATGCCGAAGGGCATCGATCCGGAAGAGAAGCGGCGCCTGCAGGTGATCACCGAGGAGTTGGTGCGGCTGATGAAGGAAAGCGGCCGCTACGAAATCGTCGACACCGCGCCGATCGCCAAGGACATCGACGACAAGTCGCCGATGTACAAGTGCAACGGCTGCGAGGATGATCTGGCGAACAAGGTGGGCGCCGACATCGCTTTCATCGGCACCGTCCGCAAGGCTTCCGACGTGTTGTTCACGGTGAGCATTTACGTCCGCGACGTGAAGAACCAGAAAGTGGTTCACCAGGGATCGAGCGAAATCTACGGCAACACCGACGCCATGTGGCTGCGGGCCGTAAACTACATCGTCGACCGCCGGTTGTATGCGGATAGAGGCACCGCGAAATGATTGATCGCCGCCGCATTCTGCTGGCCGGAGGAGCCTTCGCGCTAGCGGGTCTTGGCCTTCCCGCGCGCCGGGGCAGCGCCGCTGGCACATTGCGCGTCGCCTCGCTGAGGTTCGGGTCGCTGAGCTGGCTGTTGGAGACGATGCGCGCCGAAGGCATCGCCGATAAGCTTGGACTGACCATCACCGTCGTCGATGTGGCGACCAACCAGGCCGGCCCGGTGGCGCTGCTGTCGGGTGAGGCCGATGTCATCGTCAGCGATTGGCCGTGGGCGCTGCGCCAGCGGGCATTGGGCGAGCAGGTGAAGTTTGCGCCGTATTCCTCGGCCCTGGGTGCGGTGATGGTAGCGCCGGAGTCTCCAATAAAGACACTGGCCGATCTCAAGGGCAAACGGCTCGGCGTTGCCGGTGGCGCCATCGACAAGAGCTGGCTGCTGCTGCGCGCCTATTCGCGTCAGGAGCTGGGCACCGACATTGCCCAGTTTGCGCTCCCCTCATATGGCGCCGCGCCGCTGATCACCGAAGAAACGCGCTCGGGGCGCCTCGATGCGGTACTCAATTTCTGGACCTATGCCGCGCGCCTGCAGGGCGACAACTACCGCACGATTATCGGCATGGACGATGTCCTGAAAGCCCTCGGCATCGATCCCGTGCCATCCATGGTTGGGTTCATCTGGCGCGAGGAGACGGAGGCGGCAAAGAGCGCCGAGATCGCCGCTTTCCTAACCGCCGTCACGCAAACGAACGTCGTGCTGGCGACGTCCGACAGCGCCTGGGATCGCATCCGACCTCTCGTGAAACCGGAGAATGAAGCTGAGTTCGCCGCGATCAAGGCCTATTATCGCGCCGGTATTCCGCGTCCGTGGACGGGCGCCGAGACCAAATCGGCGGAGAAGCTGACGCAGGTGCTGGTCGACGTCGGCGGTGCCCAGCTTCTCGGCAGCGATACCCAGTTTGACCCCAAGCTCTTCCATGCGGCAGGTAGTTAACGCGCCGGTGCGCGCCCCACGGGTCGGGCGCCTAGGCTGGTCGTTGATATCGCTCCTAGCGCTCGTCGCGCTCTGGGAGTTCGCCGCGCTCATCGCGCAAAGCCGCTATTTGCCGGGTCCCGTCGCCGTGTTCGAGGTCATGGTGCGCGAGGCCAGGGCCGGCGAGCTGTGGGGCAACATCGGCGCCACGCTCATCCGCGTCGCCTTCAGCTTCGTCATTGCCATGTTCATCGGCTCCGCCATCGGCGTGGCACTGGGCCGCTATCCGATGGCTGACCGCTTCTTCGACGCCTGGTTGATCTTCTTCCTCAACCTGCCGGCGCTCGTGATCATCGTGCTCTGCTACATCTGGTTCGGCCTGACCGAAGTGGCGGCGATCACCGCGGTCGCCATCAACAAGATCCCGAATGTCGCCGTGACCATGCGCGAAGGCACGCGAAGCCTGTCAAAAGACCTCAACGAAATGGCGCACATCTATCGCTTCGGGTGGTGGAAGACGCTGCGCCACGTGACTTTGCCGCAGTTGGCACCGTTCTTCGCGGCCGCCTCGCGCTCCGGCCTCGCGCTGGTGTGGAAGATCGTGCTCGTCGTCGAAGCGTTCGGCCGCTCCAACGGCGTTGGGCATCAGCTCAACATCGCCTTCCAGTTGTTCGACGTGCCGATGATTCTTTCGTACGCGCTCGCCTTCATTGTCGTGGTGCAGATCATCGAGCTGGCGATCATGCAACCGCTCATCGCGAGGGCCAACAAATGGCGCCGGTGACGCGGCCGCTCTCGGTCAGGATCGACAGCAAGATATTTCCGGCGGTCGGCGACCGGCCGCAAAATCTCGTTCTCAAGGACGTCACGTTCCAAGTCGAGCCGCGCTCGTTCGTCATCATCACCGGCCCGTCGGGCGGCGGAAAATCGACGCTGCTCAACATCATTTCCGGACTCGACCACGACTACACGGGATCGGTCGATTTCGGCAGCGACCACGACCCGCGCATCGCCTTCGTGTTCCAGTCGCCGCGGCTGCTGCCTTGGCGTACCGTCTACGAGAACATCGCGCTGCCGCTGCCCGAGGGCGACCCGCGGCGCGCCAACATTCCCGAGCTGTTGAAGCGCGTCGGCCTGGCCGAGGCCGCCAATGCTTATCCGGAGATGATCTCGCTCGGCATGCAACGGCGGGCCGCGCTGGCGCGCGCTTTCGTACTGGAGCCGGAGCTGCTGCTGATGGACGAGCCGTTCGTCTCCCTCGATGATCCGACCGCCTATGCGCTGCGTGAGTTGCTGGTCGAGCTTTGGTCGGCGCGGCCGACCACCGTCCTTTTCGTTACCCATGACAGGCCCGAGGCGGTGATGCTCGGGACCCGTATCTTGCGCCTGTCGAGCGGAGCTGCGACTATTGCCCAGGATGTTCCGGTACGGCTGTCTGTGGCCGACCGGACCGACCGCGAGAAGGTGCGGACGGAGCAGCGGCGCATCTTTGGCGAAGCGTAGGCCTCGAAAAAGAATCTCAAAAAAGCGATGGAAAACGTGCGCCGAACGGCGAGGTTGCTCGCCAGCGTGACGAACGAGACGGAGGCGCTGTTGTGTGCCCATCTCGCCACCGACATCATCGATGCCAAGAACCCTTCTCTGGGTGCGCTGGGCGCGTTGCCCGTGGCGACCGTCAAGGCCATCCGCGCGCGCGTGCCCCGCCACGTCCCGGTGAGCGCGACGATTGGCGACCCGACCGACGACGTCGAGGCGACGCTGCGGGCGGTCGAGGCCATGGCCGGTGCCGGTGTCGACATCGTCAAGATCGGGCTCAGCGCGAAGTCGGGAGCGGCGCTTGTGCTCAGGCGACTGGCGCAGACGCACCTCGGCGACGTTCTGCTCGTCGGTGTGCTGCTGGCCGACCAGGGGCTGGAGTTGGAGCTGGCCAAGCGCGCCGGCGACGCCGGCTTTGCCGGTCTCATGCTCGATACCGCCGACAAGAAGCGCGGGGCCCTCCCGGACGTCGTGCCGGCGGCTACCCTGCAGGCGTTCGTCTCAGCGACACACGGCGCCAACATGTTCGCCGGCTTCGCCGGCTCGCTGCGCGCCGAGCACGTGCCCGACCTCCTCGAGTTCGCACCCGATGTCCTCGGTTTCCGTGGCGGCCTGTGCCGGCGCGGCGATCGCAACGGCACCCTTGACCCCGATGCGGTACGTGCGGTGCGGCGCGCCGTGCCGTTCTGCGATAGCCGCGTGCCACTTGTCGGACGCGCAGCACGGCGCCAGGCAGAAGACGTGGCATGAGCGACAAGCACACCATCTCCGGGCGGCGCGAGGGCTTGATCTCCGATCGCATTTTCGTGCGCGGCCTGGTGCTGCCCATCGCCATCGGCGTCTACGATGAAGAGCAAGGCATCACCCAGAAGGTGCGCTTCACCATCGAGGCGTCGGTCGCCGGCGGCGTGTCTCCGAAGGGTGACCATATCGACGAGGTGCCGTCCTACGACGACCTTGTCGGTGCCGTTAAGTCCGTCGTCGCGGCCGGGCACATCAATCTTGTCGAGACGCTGGCGGCGCGTATCGCCGAGCGCTGTCTTCTGGACAAGCGCATCGTCTCCGTCCTGGTGCGCGTCGAAAAGCTCGAACGCGGGCCCGAGGCCGTGGGCGTCGAGATCGTGCGCCCGCGCAACCCGTGAGGCCCGCCGCGCGGCCGATGATCGTCAAGCTCGGCGGCAGCCTCTCCGAGAGCGGCCGCATCGGGTCGATCGTCAAGACGATGGGGCGCGCCCGCGTCGCCTGCGTCATCGTTCCTGGCGGTGGCGCTTTCGCCGACGCGGTGCGCACTGCGCAAGCCGAGCATAAGTTTTCACAAGCGGTCGCCCATCGCATGGCCCTGTTGGCCATGCACCAGACGGGCATGATGCTGTGCGCCATGCATGCGCGCCTGCAGCCGGTCGAGACCCTGGCCGGCATCCGCCGGGCCATTACCGACTCGCGCATTCCCGTTTGGTTGCCGCTGAAGCTGGTCGATGGCGATACCGCCGTCTCGCGCGACTGGAAAACCACCTCAGACGGCCTCGCGGCCCGCCTCGCCGAGCGTCTTGGCGGCGCACCTGTGGTGCTGGTCAAATCCTGCCGCGTGCCGCGTTCGGCCTCTGCCGCGCGTCTTGCCAAAACCGGTATTGTCGATGCGACGTTCGCCGCCATCGTCGAGCGCGCACGCCTCTCCTGGCGGGTGCTCGGCGACGGCGATGAGGCGGAGCTGGCCGATTTGCTCGGCGCCGGCCATCGATCCGGTCGACGCGCACCATCCGCCCGTGCTATCGCGCGGCGGAGATGACCGCAGGCGGCGTCGGCGCGAGAATGCGGTCGAGGCACGGCGCATATGGCTGACAAGAAGTTACTGTTCCTGACAGGGCGCCTCGCCGAGCCGCGTCTCGCCGAGACGGTGGCGGCCATGGGGCTGCCGAACGGGTCGTGGCGCATCGCCAATCTTGGCATCAAGGTGGCGGCGCTGATGACCGAGAACATCGTGCGCAACCGATTGAAGGAGCCGCTCGAGGCCGATCGCGTCATCGTGCCGGGGCGCAGCCGCATGAACCTCGGGCACCTTGCCGAGCACTACGGCGTGCCGTTCGAGCGCGGCCCGGACGAGATCATCGACCTGCCGCAGTTCTTCGGCCACGACGGCAAGCCGCCCGACCTTTCGAAGCAAGACATCCGCATCTTTGCCGAGATCGTCGATGCGCCGACGTTCAGCGTCGAGCAACTGGTTGCTCGCGGGCGCGAGCTGATCGCCAAGGGCGGGGACGTGGTCGACATCGGCTGCCAACCGGACGTCGACTTTCCGCACCTTGAAGAGGCGGTCGCCGCCCTGAAGCGCGAGGGATTCAAAGTGAGCGTCGATTCCGGTGAAGTCGACGAGCTTCGCCGCGGCGCTCGGGCCGGCGCCGACTACGTCCTCAGCCTGGACGAGTCGAACCTCGATGCCATCGATGGCACGAGCTGCGTGCCAATCCTGCTGCCGCGTCCGCACGGCGACTTGGAATCACTGCTGCGCGCCATCGACCTATGCAAGGCGAAGGGCATCCCGCACATTGCCGACCCTGTGCTCGATCCGATCAACTTCGGCTTCATGACGTCGCTGGAACGCTACGCGCAGCTTCGCCGCGCGCGCCCGGACGTCGAGATCCTGATGGGCACCGGCAACCTCACCGAGCTGACGGACGCCGACAGCGGCGGCGTTACCGCCATGCTGATCGGCATCTGCGCCGAACTTGCCATCCGCAACGTGCTTATCGTGCAGGTGTCGCCGCATACGCGCCGCACGGTGGAAGAGCACGACGCCGCGCGCCGCCTCATGTACCGCGCGCGCGAGGACAACAACCTGCCGAAAGGCTACGGCAACCAGCTCCTGTCGCTGCACGACGTGCGCCCGTACCCGGACACGCCCGAGCAGATCGCCGCAACGGCGCAAACGGTGAAGGATGCCAACTACCGCATCGAGGCGGCCGTCGACGGCCTGCACATCTACAATCGCGACGGCCATCACGTCGCCGCCGATCCGTTTGCGCTGTTCGACAAGCTGGGCGTGGAGAAGGATGGCGCGCACGCATTCTATCTCGGCTACGAGCTGGCCAAGGCCGAGATTGCCCGCGCCCTCGGCAAGCGCTATGCGCAGGA
>CAZOOS010000066.1:0-12521 GCA_964581475.1 uncultured Hyphomicrobium sp. | reverse complement strand
GCGGGCGGCGTCGAATCGAACGTCGCCACCGGCTATCACGCCATCGAGTTCCTGCTGTGGGGGCAGGATCTCAACGGTACGGGGCCCGGCGCCGGCAATCGGCCGGCGACCGATTACGACGTCAAGAACTGCACCCACGGCAACTGCGATCGCCGCGCGCAATATCTCGAGGTGGTCACCGACCTGCTGATCGACGATCTTGCCTGGATGGCGGCGCAATGGGGACCGGACGGCGCCGCGCGCAAGAGCGTGATGATGGACAACGGCAACGTCGGCCTCGCGGCCATCTTCCGCGGCCTCGGCAGCCTTTCCTACGGAGAGATGGCGGGCGAGCGCATGAAGCTCGGCCTCCTCATCCACGACCCCGAGGAGGAGCACGATTGCTTCTCCGACAACACGCACAATGCCCACTATTACGACGCCCTCGGCATCCGCAACGTCTACCTCGGCAGCTACAAGCGCCCCGACGGCTCGGTGGTATCGGGCCCCAGCCCCTCCGACCTCGTGCGCGCCAAGTCCGTCGAGGCCGACATGCGCACGCGCACCGCGCTCGACGAGACCATCCAGCGCATGGGCGAGATCGTGAAGCGCGCCGAAGGCGGCGAGCACTACGACCAGTTGATCGGCGAGGGGAACGAGCAGGGCAACGCGCTCGTCGAGCAGACCATCCAGGCGCTCATCGCCCAGTCGAAGGAGTTCGAGCGGGATATCGCCGCGCTGGAGTTGAAGTCGATCCAGTTTGAGGGCTCCGACAGCCTCGACAATCCTGGCACCGTCCGGTGATCGCGAGTACGGGGCAAGCCGCCGCGCCTGCCCCGTGCGGCATAGTTGAGCATCGGGCTCCGCAGCCGCCCGCCGTTGGCTTATAAGCGCGCATGCCCACGAGCGACAAACCGAAGCCCCGGACCGGACGCCTACCGCTGCTCCTGATTCCCGGGCTGGCGGCGGTGTGCCTCGCCGTGGTGGCGGTGCATGCGGGCGACCCGGCCGCCATACCCAACGAACCCGGCGAGGAGAACCCCGGCGGCAGCGCCACGACGCGTAACAGTATCGATACGCGCGAAGCGTTCTCCCACTTCTCGCAGGGCATCGGCCTCGAGGGCGAAGCAAAGTTCAAGGTTGGCAACGCCATTTTCCGCAAGCGGTGGATCTCGGCGCCGTCGTCGACGACGAGTTCCGACGGTCTCGGCCCGCTGTACAATTCGCGCTCCTGCCAGAGCTGCCACCTGAAGGACGGGCGCGGGCGTCCGCCGGCGGCGAACTTCCCCGCCGATACGGCGGAATCGATGTTCCTGCGCCTCTCCATCCCCCCGCCGACCGACGAGCAGAAGCGCTTGCTCGCCGAGCATCGCATCAACACCATCAATGAGCCGACCTACGGCGAGCAGTTGCAGAACATCGCCGTGCAGGGCCTCGACAACGAAGGCCATATGCACATCGACTACCAGGAGCAGCCGGTGACGCTCGCCGACGGCACCGTGGTCAACCTGCGCCATCCGACCTACAGCATCGATGGTCTGAAATATGGGCCTTTGCATCCCGGGACGATGCTGTCGCCGCGCATCGCCCCGCCGATGATCGGCGTCGGCCTGCTGGAAGCCATCCCCGAGGAGCAGATCCGCGCGCGCGCCGATCCCTACGACAAGGACAAGGACGGTATCTCCGGGCGGACAAACGAGGTGCCGTCCATCGAGCAGAACAAGCCCGTGCTCGGCCGCTTCGGCTGGAAGGCCGGCAAGCCGACGATACGCGAGCAGGCGGCGAGTGCTTTCGCCGGCGACATGGGCCTGTCGACGCCCGTGGTGCCCAATGCGGCCGGCGACTGCACGAAGGCGCAGCCGGCCTGCCTCAACGCCCCCAACGGCAACAGCGAGCGCGACGGCGGCCTCGAGGTGGGCGGCAAGCTGTTTGATCTCGTCGTCTTCTATTCGCAGAACCTCGCCGTGCCGCCGCGCCGCAATTTCAACGATGCGCAAGTCACCCGCGGCAAGGCGATTTTCTATGCGCTCGGTTGCCAGAGCTGCCACACGCCCTCGTTCACCACCGGCAAGGCCGACGGGCAGCCGCACCTGTCGAACCAAAAGATCTGGCCGTACTCGGACTTGCTGCTGCACGACATGGGCGAAGGCCTCGCCGACAATCGCCCCGAGGGCGTCGCCGACGGACGCGAATGGCGAACGCCGCCACTCTGGGGCATCGGCCTGACGCAGCTCGTCAGCGGGCACACGCTGTTCCTGCATGACGGACGCGCCCGCAATCTCGAGGAGGCCATCCTCTGGCATGGCGGCGAGGCGCAAGCCGCACGCGACGGCTATGCTGCCCTGTCGAAAGCCGACCGCGAGGCGTTGATCAAGTTCGTGGAGTCGCTGTGAGAGAGTTGGTGTTGCCCAATGCCCGGGCGTGCATCTTGGCGGTCGCGCTGCTTATGTCGGCATTGGCGCAGCAGCCCGCCGCCGCCTTCGACGATGCAGCACTGGCGCGGCAGGCGTACGCAGGCATCATCCTGCCGGGCTATGCGCACTTCGACGACGCGGCCCGCGCCTTCGTCGGCAAGACCGAAGCTCTCTGCAAAGCCCCCTCGCCCGCGGCATTGGACAGCGCCCGCACGGCGGCGCGCGCAGCGCTGTTCGCCTGGGGCCGTATCGAGCCGCTGCGCTTCGGGCCTGTGATGCAGACGCAGCGCTTCGATCGGCTGCTGTTTCATCCCGACCAGCACGGCGTAGTCGCCAAGCAGACGGCCAAGCTGCTGGCCAAGCGCGACGACGCCGACATCGAAGCGGGGAAGCTGGCCGGTGCCAGCGTCGCCGTGCAGGGCTTCGGCGCCGTCGACGCGGCGCTCTACGGTCATGGCTCGGACACGTTGGCGGGCGGCGCAGGGGAGGCATCGTTCCGCTGTCGCTACGTACACGCCCTCGCCGTTGATATCGCGCAGATCGCCGCCGAGACGCACGCCGAATGGGCCGGCGACTACGGGCGCACGTGGTTGGCACCGGGCGCCGGCAACAAGACCTACTTGTCGCCGAAGGAAACCACGCAGGCCCTGTACCGCGCCTATGCCACCCAGATCGAGGTCCTCAGGGCGCAGAGACTGGCCCCGGCTTTGGGCGGAGCGGTCAACGGCGCCGCGCCGCTGCTGCCGCATAGCGGCTTCGGCCTGCCGTTCATCCTCGCCGCCATCAAGGGCGAACGCGATATTCTAGGGCCGAGCGGTTTCGGAGCCGCAGACCTTGCGAGCACCGACAAGGAGCGTTCGGCGATCGCCATCCTCGGCAGCGTCGTCACCGATCTCGGGTTTGCATTACGCTCCGGCGAGGCGGCTGTGGCGATGGCGCCCAATCCCCTCGCCGACGACAAGGCGCGCGCACGCCTGGCGCCCATGCTGCTGGCCTTGAAGAACGCCGAGGAGACCGGACGCGCGGCGCTCGGCGACCTCACCGGGCAGTCGCTCGGCTTCAACTCCCTCGACGGCGACTGAACAGCTACTCGGCGGCGGCCGCCGTCTTCTTGACGAGGAACTTGCCCGACATGTCGACGACGGGCTGCGTGTCGGTTGCTGTCGGCAGGCGCATGACTTCCTTGGCGTCGAGGTCGAAGCGGTTGAGATCGACCATGCGCAGCGTCTGGTCCTCGTAGCTCTTGTAGTACATGCGCAGGTTCTGCGGATCGCGCATCACCGTGAAGATCGTCTCGTCGGCGTGCACCCCACCCATCGGATCCGTGGTGCGGGCGCTGCCGTAGGGGATGTCGAAGTTGTTGAGCAGATGGAAGCCGCTGAACACGCCGGCCTTGGAGTCGGCAACGGGGAAGGCCGTGGCGCTGAACACGGCGGCGCGCACGAAACGCGACGGCGGCGTAAAATCGCCCGGCAGGCCGAGCATGCCGGCGCCCATGCCGAACGACTGCAGCGTCTGACCCTCGAGCTTCACCGGCGGCACATCGCGCGGATTGAGCGCGATATAGTTGCGCAGGTTGGTCATGTGCCAGTCGAACGATGGCGAGTTGGTCAGCACGCCGAGGGGGTTATCAGTGACGACGAGCTTGCCACCGAGCGGCTCGATGACGAGCGCCTTGCCGCTCTTGTCGTACACGATCCAATGGAACGGCTGCACCGTCGGGGGCCAGCCCGGCAGCAGGGTCGGCGCCACGGCAACCTCGCCGCTCTCGACTGCGGCACGCACCTCATCGACGGTGGCGAACGAAGTCAGGATCCAGTTGGAGAAGTCGATCGACGACATCGACTTCGCCTGATTGTCGGCCGTCGTCGGTGTGTATTCGGCCATGGTCGGAAAATAGAAGGCGCCGATGGCGAGACCCTTCTCGTTGACGCCGTCCATGATGCCGAGGTTGCCGAAGACGATGGCGCCGAGCGCGCCGTATTTCGCCGTCCACTTCTTGCCGTCGCCCATCGGCGTCATGCCGGTGAAGGCGTAGCCGCGCGGCACGATGGCGAAATCGATGGCCAGCGGAATGCCAAACTCGACAGTGCGGCCGTGCACGATCGAGCCGTCGGCGTTGCGTAGCATGATGCCCGTGCAGGCACTGGCGGTTTGCGCCGCAGCGAGCGTCATCATCGCGGCAGCGGCGGCGGCGCGAAACAGCATCGAATGGCGTTGCATAGGTTGGCTCCCGACAGGCCCGACGCCCCGCGCCGGCGGCAGGAAGCTTTACGTGGGCTTGTTTGCCATCGGCTTTGGAAGATCGATCGACTTTTACGTGCCCGGCCCTTGCCGGCGACGGCGATGCCCGAAACATTGACGGCCAATGCCTTGACTCTGGGCATAAAGCTTCCCGTGTTGCGAATATACCACGCAACTCCAGGTTACGATGCGTTCGCCGGGAGAACCGCAGAGCAAATCGCCGGCCCCGGCCAGGGCAAGACCTAGGGGAGAGTCAAATGGATATCGTCACGGCACTCGCACTCAGCATCGGCCTTCTCGGAGGCGTCGCAACCTACCTCTACCTTTCCGATCCGCTCGTGCTCGGGCTGCAAATTTGGGCAGCCTTCATTGCTTGGGCAAGCTTCTATCACTGCGGTGGAAAGATTCAGGGCTTCATCGCTAGCGTGTTCGCCAACCTGTGGGGTGTCGTCATGGCGACCCTCACCCTGCTGGCGATCTCGCGCCTCGGCTTCGCTGACCAGCTCGGCTTGCCGGTGTGGGCCGGCATCTGCGTCGCCATCGGCGTGGCGGTAATGATCCTCGGCGCCAAGATCCCGATCTTCTCGGCGATCCCGGCGACCGTCTACGGCTACGCCGCCACCGTGGCGCTGACGCTGCTTACCACGGACGGGCTCAACAATCTGACGGTGCCGTCGCTGGTCAACCCAGCGGTGATCATCGCACTGTCGATGATCGGCGGTAACATCTTCGGCCTCATCTCCGAAGCCCTCGCCGGCCTGTTGGCGCGCAAGGCGTAACAACGAACGCAACGCTGCCGGGCACACTGCTCGGCAGCGTTACTTCGCTCGTTAACGCGGACGATTGCGATAGCGGCGGATGAGGGCGTTGGTCGACGCATCGTGCGCCAACTTCGGCTCGCCTGTGTCGCGAATCTCATTGACGATTTTCTTGGCGAGCACCTTGCCGAGCTCGACACCCCATTGGTCGAATGGGCCGATACCCCAGATCACGCCCTGCACGAAGACGCTGTGCTCATAGAGCGCCACGAGCGCACCGAGCGCGCGCGGATCGAGGCGCTCCGCAAGGATCATGTTGCTCGGCCGGTTGCCCTCCATGACGCGGAACGGCACATCGGCGGCCGCCACGCCCTCGGCGCCGACCTCCTCCGCCGTCTTGCCGAAGGCCAGACCCTCGGCTTGCGCGAACAAGTTCGCCATCAGCAGGTCGTGCGTTTCGGCGAGCGGGCTCATGGGCGCGAGCACGCCGATGAAGTCGGCCGGCACCAGCCGCGTGCCCTGGTGCAGCAACTGATAGAACGAATGCTGCCCGTCGGTACCGGGCTCGCCCCAGATGATGGGGCCGGTGTGATAGTCGACGCGGCGGCGCGTGAGGTCGACGCTCTTGCCGACGCTCTCCATCTGGAGTTGCTGCAGGTAGGCCGGAAAGCGCGCGAGGTTCTGCGCATAGGGCAGGATGGCCTGCGTCTCGGCGCCGAAGAAATCGGCGTACCAGACGGTGAGCAGTGCCAGCAGCACCGGCAGGTTCTTGTCGAGTGGCGTGGTCCGAAAATGCACGTCCATGCCGTAAAAGCCATCGAGCATGGCACGGAAGTTGTCGGGCCCGATGGCGAGCATGGTGGAAAGGCCGATGGCCGAATCCATCGAGTAGCGGCCGCCGACCCAATCCCAGAATTCGAACATGTTGGCGGTGTCGATGCCGAAGGCGCGCACCCCGGCAGCGTTGGTCGACACGGCGACGAAGTGTTTGGCGACGGCGTTCTCCTGGCCCAGCGCCTGCAACAGCCAGGCGCGCGCCACGTCGGCGTTGCTCATCGTCTCCTGCGTGGTGAACGTCTTGGAGGAGACGATGAATAACGTCTCGGCGGCGTCCAGATCCTGGGTCGCCTCGGTGAAGGCGGCGCCGTCAACGTTGGAGACGAAGCGGAAGCGCAGATTGCGGTCGCTGTACGGGCGCAGCGCCAGGTACGCCATCTCCGGACCGAGGTACGACCCGCCGATGCCGATATTGACGATGTTGCGGATGCGCTTGCCGGTGTGTCCTTTCCAGGCGCCGGTCCGCACGCGCGTGGCAAAGTCGGCCATGCGCGCCAGCACCGCGTGCACATCCGGCACCACATTGTGCCCATCGACCTCGATCACCGCGTCGGCAGGGGCGCGCAAGGCCGTGTGCAGAACGGCGCGCTTCTCGGTGAGGTTGATCTTATCGCCGCGGAACATGGCATCGCGCTTGGCAGACAGCCCCCGCTCCTCGGCGAGTTGCGTCAGCAGGGCCATGGTCTCGGACATGATGCGGTTCTTCGAATAGTCGAGCACCAGCCCGCCGCCCTCGGCATTGAAGCGCGCGGCGCGACCGGCGTCCGCGGCGAACAACGTGCGCAGCGATACGTCCTTGATGTGCGCATGGTGCGCGGCAAGCGCCTGCCACGTGGCGCTGGCGGTGAGCGGCGCCTCGGCCGTATCGCGGCTCATTATCGGATCCCTTAGGCCAGCGCCTTGCTCTTGCTGCCGATCGACTTGAGCAGATCCTGCCAGGAGGCGACGAACGACTTGGCGCCATCGGCTTGCAGTTGCTGCGCCAGGCCGTTGACGTCGACGCCGGCGTTCTCGTGCGCCCTCAGTATCTCATCGCAGTCGCCGCCCGACACCGACAACACACCCTCGAAGGTGCCGTGGTCGGCATAAGCGCGCAACGTCTCCTCCGGCATGGTGTTGACGGTGTTCGGCGCCGCCAGCGCTTCGATATAGAGGGTGTCAGTGGCGCGCTTGTCCTTGCTCGATGTGCTGGCGAACAGCAGCCGCTGCGGGCGCGCGCCGGCATTCTCCAGCCGTTGCCAGCGATCAGACGCGATAAGATCGCGGTAGGCGCGGTAGGCGTGCTGGCCGACGGCGATGCCCAGCCGGTTCTTCAATTCGTCCGGCACCTTCTCGACGATGGCGCGATCCCAGCGGCTGATGAACACCGAGGCAACGGAGCGCACGTCCGGATCGAGGCCCGCTGCGAGGCGCTTCTCCAATCCGCGCATGTAGGCTTCCGCCGCGGCGAGATAGTCGGCGGTCGAGAACAGCAGCGTGACGTTGACGGGCACACCGGCGAAGGTCGCCGCCTCGATGGCGGGCAGGCCCTCGGGCGTGCCGGGTATCTTGATGAACAGGTTCGGTCTGCCGGCCTTGGCGGATAAGCGCTTGGCCTCGGCGATCGTCGCCTGCGTGTCGTAGGCGAGCAGCGGCGAGACCTCGAGCGAGACGAAGCCGTCGACGCCGGCGGTCCGGTTGTGCACGGGGAGAAACAGATCGGCGGCGCGCGACAAGTCTTGCAGCGCCAGCTCGAAGAACAGCGCTTCGTCGGATAACCCCTCGCGCACCAGCTCCTCGACGGCGGCATCGTAATCGGTGCCCTTGCCGATCGCCTTTTCAAAGATCGTCGGGTTGGAGGTCAGACCGGTGACCGACAGCTCGGCGATCATCTTGGCGAGGCGCCCACTGTCGAGCATGTCGCGGGTGATGTCGTCGATCCACAGGCTCTGGCCGGCGTCGTGCAACTGTTGTGTCGCCTTCACGGCGTTCTCTCCACTCGGCTTCGAATAGGCGGCGCGATGCCCCGCGGCGCCGCTCGGAGCCTTACGTCCGGCCCCCGGCTGTTTTCTAGCGGATGCGGGCGACAAATCGAAGCGCCGATATGGGGCTCTCAGCATTTTCTGCTTGAATTAGAGGGGCAATGACCGCGGCGGATGGCGGCAGGTCGAGGGGTTTTCCTGCGCGAGGCTTCGGCGCAAGATCGCGCCACCACTCCCCACCCCAACCCAGCACAGGATCAGAGCCATGGAATACCGGCGTCTCGGCGCATCTGGATTCAAAGTGCCCGTGTTGAGCTTCGGCACCGGCACCTTTGGCGGCAAGGGCAAGCTGTTCGCCGCCTGGGGCGCCACCGACACGGCCGAGGCGCGGCGGCTGCTCGACATCTGCCTCGATGCCGGCGTCTCCATGTTCGACACCGCCGATATCTATTCGGCCGGCGAGTCCGAGCGCATTCTCGGCGAAGCCATGAAAGGCAAGCGCGATCGCTCGATCGTCTCCACCAAGGCGACATTCCGTTTCGATGAGGAGCCCAACAACGTAGGCTCATCGCGCCAGCATTTGCTGGCGACCGTCGATGCGCAGTTGAAGCGCCTGCAGACCGACTACATCGATCTCTTCCAGTTGCACGGCTACGACGCCATGACGCCGCCGGAGGAGGTGCTGTCGACGCTCGATACGCTGGTGCGCGCCGGCAAGGTCCGCTACGTCGGCGTGTCGAACTTCTCCGGCTGGCATATCGCCAAGGCGCTCGGCGTCGCCGACAAGTACGGCTACCCTCGCTACGTCGCCAACCAGACGTACTATTCGCTGATCGGGCGCGAGTACGAATGGGAGCTGATGCCGCTCGGCCTCGAGGAGGGCATCGGCGCGGTGGTGTGGAGCCCGCTTGGCTGGGGCCGGCTCACCGGCAAGATCCGGCGCGGCAGCGGCATCCCCAAGGAGAGCCGTCTGCACGACTCGGCGGAATGGGGACCGCAAGTCGATGACGAGTATCTGTTCAAGGTCGTCGATGCACTGGACGAGGTGGCCAAGGAGACGGGCAAGACGATCCCGCAGATTGCGCTCAACTGGCTGTTGCAGCGCCCGACCGTAGCGACCGTCGTCATTGGTGCGCGCAACGAGGAGCAGTTGAAGCAGAACCTCGGCGCCGTCGGCTGGAACCTAACGCAGCCGCAGGTGGCAAAGCTCGACAAGGCGAGCGAGGTGCCCCTCGTCTATCCCTATTGGCATCAGCGCGGTTTCGCCGAGCGCAACCCGCCGCCGGTGTGAGGCACGCCAGCTTGCATAGGCCGCCAGCCGTGGCGCGGGAGGACAACGGGTGCCCCGCGGTCCGTTGACCCCCGCCGCCAACTCTGCTGTTGTTGCCGCCAATTCAAAGAGGAGAGGCCCGGTGTATGAGCCGGCCTAAGGGTCCGTGCTCGAAATACTCATCGTACTTTGCCTCGTCGTCTTGAACGGCCTCTTTGCCCTGTCCGAGTTGGCCATCGTGTCGGCCCGGCGCTCCAAGCTCAAAGCCATGGCCGAAGCCGGCCGCAAGGGCGCCCGCAGAGCACTCGCCCTCGCCGACGATCCCGGCCGCTTCCTGTCGACGGTGCAGATCGGCATTACCCTCGTCGGCGTCGTCGCCGGCGCCTTCTCTGGCGCAACGCTCGGCGTCAAGCTGGAGAACATCCTGTTTGCGCAGGGCCTCTCACGCGATGCTGCCGAAGCCATCGGTCTCGGCGTCGTCATCGTCGCCATCACCTACCTGTCGCTCATCATCGGCGAGTTGGTGCCGAAGAACCTGGCCTTGCGCAATCCGGAGGGGATCGCCTGCGCCGTGGCGCCGATGATGACCGCCCTCGCACGCGTCGGCGCGCCGCTGGTGTCGCTGCTCGATCGCTCGACGAAGATCGTGCTGCGCTTGACCGGGCAGGTTCCGCAGCCCGAGGCGCGGGTCACGGAAGACGAGATCAAGACCCTCATCGCCGAAGCCGAGAGCGCGGGCGTACTGGAGACGGGCGAGCGGCAGATGCTCACCGGCGTGCTGCGGCTGGGCGACCGCGCCGTGCGCGGGCTGATGACGCCGCGCACCGACGTCGATTGGATCGACCTGTCGGCCTCCGAGGAAAGCATCCGGTCGCGCCTCATCAGCACCGGCCATTCGCGCCTGCCCGTTGGCGAAGGCACGCCCGACACCATGATCGGCGTCGTGCAGACGCGCGAGCTCCTGGCGGCGCTGCTCGCTGGCGATCGGCTCGACGTGCGAGCGCACGTGCGCGTCGCACCGATCATTCCCGAGACGATGGACGCGCTCGACGTTCTGCGGGTGCTGCGGGATGCGCCCGTGCCCATGGCGCTCATTCATGACGAATACGGTCATTTCGAGGGATTGGTCACGCCGGCCGACATTCTCGAGGCCATTGCCGGCGTCTTCCAGTCCGACTCCGAGGGGCGCGAGCCCTATGCCGTCGAGCGCAACGACGGCTCCTGGCTGCTGTCGGGCGCCATGCCCGCCGACGAGATGGCCGACACCCTCGGCATCGCCCTGCCCGACAACGCCGGCTATCAGACCGCTGCGGGGTTCGTATTGGCACAACTGCAGCATCTGCCGGCGACCGGCGAATTTGTCGAGGTTTTGGGGTGGCGCTTCGAGATCGTCGATCTCGACGGGCGGCGGATCGACAAGATCCTCGCCACCAGGATCGCCGCGCTGCGCCGCCGCCTCGCTTGAGCTTTAGCTCGACACGCAAGCGTCGAGGGCGATCATTGTGGTTAGGCGGCGACACCACGCCAGACGACGTAGATGCCGACAAAGGCAATGACCGCCGCAAAAATGCGCGCGAGAGCCTGTTTCTCATCGGCGAGGCGCGCTGCAAGATATCTGCCTGCCCCTCCTCCCACAACGCCGCCACCAATGAAGAACACGACCAGTTCCCAATCGATGAAGCCGGAGAGTGCATAGTTTCCGGCCGTTGTGAGACCAAACGCTGAGACCGAGACGAGTGATGATCCGATGGCGTAGATCAACGGCATGTTGGTGGCCGCCATGATCCCGGGCACGACGAGGAAACCGCCACCGATGCCGAAGAAGCCCGCCAACGCCCCGACCACTGCTCCATAGGCGAGAAGCCACGGCATGAGCTCAGGCGCCGTGGCGCGTGTGAGGCGGACGGCAACATTGCCTTCCTCGCTCCCCTTCCAGAACATCAAGGCGGCAATGACGATCATGAGGGCGCCGAAGAGAGCCAGCAGTCTCTCTCCATCAACCGCCTTGCCGAAGGTCGAGCCGAGCGCTGCCCCGACGACGCCTGCCATTGCGAACACCAAGCCGCAACGCCATTTGACGCGACCGGCTCTGGCGTGACCAGCGAGATTGGCGAGGGCACTCACGGCTACCGCCACAGCGCTTGTCCCTATAGCGACATGCACCGAGCTGACCCCGACCACATAGACGAGGAGCGGCAGCGCAAGGATCGATCCGCCACCACCGATAAGGCCAAGCACGAGCCCGACCAGTGCACCCGAGCCGGTGGCTAGAATATCTTGCAACGGTATCATTTGATCGCTTTCGGTCGCCCGCAGAACGCCGCTGCCGTTCAGAGCTCGTTGATCGGTACCTTAAGGTAGCGCTTGCCAGCCTCGTCAGGCTCGGGAAGGTTGCCGCCGCGGATATTGACCTGGATCGACGGGATGATGAGCTTCGGCAGCTCAAGGGTCTTGTCTCGTGCCTCGCGCATGCGCACGAATTCCTCCTCGCTGACACCGTCCCGCACGTGAATGTTGTGCGCGCGCTCCTCGGCGACGGTCGTCTCCCATTTCACGTCGCGACCACCCGGCGCGTAGTCGTGGCACATGAACAGGCGCATCTCGCCCGGCAGCTCGAGCACGCGCTTGGTCGAGCGATAGAGCAAGCGTGCGTCCCCGCCCGGAAAGTCGGCGCGCGCCGTGCCCCCATCCGGCATGAACAGCGTATCGCCGACGAAGGCGGCGTTGCCGATGACGTGCGTCATGCAGGCGGGCGTGTGCCCCGGCGTCAGCATGGCGAAAGCGGTCATGCCGCCGATCTGGTAGGTGTCGCCGTCCTTGAACAGCCGATCGAACTGGCTGCCATCGCGCTGGAACTCCGTGCCCTCGTTGAAGATCTTACCGAACACCTCCTGCACGACCTTGATGTTCTCGCCGATGCCGAGCCTGCCGCCGAGCTTGCCCTGGATGTAAGGCGCCGCCGACAGATGATCGGCATGGGCGTGCGTCTCGATAAGCCACTCGACCTTGAGGCCTTGCTCCTGCACGAAGCGGACGATCTCGTCGGCGGACTCATACG
>CAZOOS010000065.1:0-12660 GCA_964581475.1 uncultured Hyphomicrobium sp. | reverse complement strand
CGCCCGTCGGGGCGCGGTACTCGCCGAACACCCGGCGCAGCGTGCCGCCCCACTCGCCGGTGGTGACGCCGGCGCGGGCAGCCGCGATCGACGGCTGCATGATGTTGCGGCCTTCCTTGGCGGCGGCTTCGAGGCCGTCGAGGGCGGCCTTCACAGCCTTGGGGTCGCGATCTGCGCGCCAGGCCTTGAGGCGCTCGATCTGCTGGGCTTCGACAGCCGGGTCGACGACCATGATGGCGCCTTCGCCCGCCGTCAGCGGCGATGGCTCGGTCTCGGTCCATCGGTTGACGCCGACGACGGTGAGATCGCCTGTCTCGATGCCGGAGAGGCGCGCCGTGTTGCTCTCGACCAGCCGCCGCTTCATGTAGTCGATGGCCGCCACCGCCCCGCCCATGGCCTCGATCGTCTTCAACTCGGCCTTGGCCTGCTCCTTCAGCTCGGCCACCTTGCTGGCGATCACCGTCGAGCCGTCGAAGATGTCGCCGTACTCGAGCAGGTCGGTTTCGTAGGCCATGACCTGCTGCATGCGCAGCGACCACTGCTGGTCCCACGGGCGCGGCAGGCCGAGCGCCTCGTTCCAGGCCGGCAGCTGCACGGCGCGGGCGCGGGCGCGCTTCGACAGCGTCACCGCCAGCATCTCGATGAGGATGCGGTAGACGTTGTTCTCCGGCTGCGGCTCGGTGAGCCCGAGGCTATTCACCTGCACGCCGTAGCGGAACATGCGGTCCTTCGGGTTGGTGACGCCGTAGCGCTCGAGGGTGATCTCGTCCCACAGCTCGTTGAAGGCGCGCATCTTGCAGATTTCGGTGATGAACCGCAGACCCGCGTTGACGAAGAAGGACACGCGGCCGACCACGGTGCCGAACTGGTCCGGGGGCACCTCGCCCGAGGCTTTGACCATGTCGAGCACGGCGATGGCCGTCGCCAGCGCGTAGGCCAGCTCCTGCACCGGCGTCGCGCCTGCTTCCTGCAAATGGTAGGAGCAGACGTTGGTCGGGTTCCACTTGGGAACCTCTTTGTACGAGAAGACGATCGTATCCTTGATCAGCCGCAGCGACGGCTCGGGCGGAAAAACGTAGGTTCCGCGCGACAGGTATTCCTTGATGATGTCGTTCTGGATGGTGCCCGTCAGCTTGTCGCGCGAGGCGCCTTGCTCGTCGGCGAAGGCGACGTAAAGCGACAACAGCCACGCAGCCGTGGCATTGATGGTCATCGACGTGTTCATCTGCTCGAGCGGAATGCCGTCCAGCAGGGCGCGCATGTCGCCGAGGTGGGACACCGGCACGCCGACCTTGCCGACCTCGCCCTTGGCCAGCTCGTTGTCGCTGTCGTAGCCGGTCTGGGTCGGCAAATCGAAGGCGATCGACAGGCCCGTCTGGCCCTTGGCCAAGTTATTACGGTAGAGCTCGTTCGACTTGGCGGCCGTCGAGTGGCCGGCATACGTGCGGAAAATCCACGGGCGATCGGGCGCCCGCTCAGACCCGCTCTTGCCTTCGCGCATGCGTCAACCTCGGTTGGGTATGGCTGTTGCCGTAAAGTACCCATAACCGTCGGTGCATTGCAAAATGATCTTTGCCGCAACCGCAGCCGTGTCGGCTAGGCGCGCCTGAACTGGTGCCGCTGTACGCGCAGGCCGGCCATTACTGCCGTCACGCGCAGGCAGATCAACAGGATGAAGAGGGCAACGATCATGCCCACCGTGCACGCAATGACGACGTTCGTCTGGCGGTCGGGCGTGGGATAGATGCCGGCCAGTTCGAATGTGTAGTTCATGATGAGGGCGCCGAGGACGAAGCCCGGGATGAACACCAGCGCCAAAAGGGTGCGCGACAGCACGTGCAGGGTCAGCACGCCAGCCCAGCCAGATAGCATCGCCACGACGACTAAAGTGTAGGTGTCGACGGTGACGGCCCTGTTCAGAAAATCAAGCATACGCCCGTTGCCCAGGTCTGCTTTGCCGGCTGTGCCGCACCCCGAAACCCCAGGGTTCGACCGAGCCTTTTAGGACGGGGTGGATTAAAGGTCCGTTGACACGATCGCATAGCGGCACCACAGCCTCTTCATTGCAGCGCGGAAACGTGCTTGAAACGCCAGCAGATGGGGCCAAGATGCCGCCAGCCAAGCACCGGCCCAAGTTGCCGGCAATTCATCACGGGAGCCAAGAATGACGAGCCAAAGCGCCGCCAGGACGGAAGTTGCCATGGGCGCACAGGCGACCACCGAGAAGAAGGATCTCTATGAAATCGGTGAGATTCCGCCCCTCGGGTACGTTCCCAAGAACATGTATGCCTGGGCCATCCGCAAGGAGCGGCATGGCGAGCCCGATACGGCCATGCAGATGGAGGTCCTCCCCACCTGGGAGCTCGACAGCCACGACGTCCTGGTGTTGGTGATGGCCGCCGGAGTTAACTACAACGGCGTTTGGGCCTCGCTCGGCAAGCCGATCTCGCCCCTCGACGGGCACAAGAACCCCTACCACATCGCCGGCTCGGACGCCTCGGGCATCGTCTGGGCGGTCGGCTCCAAGGTGAAGCGCTGGAAGGTCGGCGACGAGGTCGTCATCCACTGCAACCAGGACGACGGCGACGACGAGGAGTGCAACGGCGGCGATCCCATGTTCTCGCCGAGCCAGCGCATCTGGGGCTACGAGACGCCGGACGGCTCGTTCGCGCAGTTCTGCCGCGTGCAGGATCGGCAGCTCCTCGAGCGTCCGCGCCATCTCACCTGGGAGGAGAGCGCCTGCTACACGCTGGTGCTGGCCACCGCCTACCGCATGCTGTTCGGCCACCGCCCGCACGTCCTGCGCCCCGGCCACAACGTGCTCGTCTGGGGCGCCTCGGGCGGCCTCGGCTCCATGGCCGTGCAGCTGTGCGCGACCTCGGGTGCCAACGCCATCGGCATCGTGTCGGAAGAGGACAAGCGCGACTTCGTCATGCAGCTCGGCGCGCGCGGCGTCATCAATCGCAAGAATTTCGATTGCTGGGGCGAGCTGCCCAAGGTCGGCACGCCGGAATACGACGCCTGGTTCAAGAGCGCCCGCAAGTTCGGCGCCGCCATCTGGGAGACGACAGGCAAGGGCAACAACGTCGATTGCGTCTTCGAGCATCCCGGCCAGTCGACGTTCCCGGTGTCGGTGTTCGTCGTCAAGCGCGGCGGCATGATCGTCATCTGCGCCGGCACCACCGGCTACAACCTGACTATGGACGCGCGCTACCTGTGGATGCATCAGAAGCGCGTGCAGGGTTCGCATTTCGCCAACCTGCTGCAGGCCTCGCAGGCCAACAAGCTCGTCGTCGAGCGGCGCATCGATCCGTGCATGTCCGAGGTGTTCCCGTGGGACCAGATCCCCAAGGCGCACATGCGCATGCTGCGCAACGAGCATAAGCCGGGGAACATGTCGGTGCTGGTGTCGGCGCCGACCACCGGTTTGCGGACCTATGAGGACGTGCTCGAGGCCAGCCAGCGCCTGCGCAAGAAGTAAGGGGCCGCACGGCTTCCAGTTGCGCCAATGCTGGCTTGTGGCGGGCTTCGCGCGTTCCTAGCGGGAGCGGATGGGGGTGCGCGCGGCGACCGGGTCGAGTCCCACGGCGCTCATGCGCTTGAACTCGAAGATGCCGCGGTTGAGCTCGGCGCCGAGGATGACGATCACCGCCGTCATCTGGAAGAAGATCATCGCCACCATGAGCTGCGACAGGCCGGCGTAGAAGCGCGTGTAGTCGCTCAAGTTCAGGTAGTACGAATAAAGGCTGGCCGCGATCAGCCAGAGCACCGTCGACAGGAGAACCCCGGGCCAGACGTCCTGGATGCGCCGGCGCCCGGCCGCCAGCCATAGGTGGAAGGCCAGAAGCTGTGCCGCTATGACCCCGCCCGCCGAGGCATAGCGCAGGAAGGCGCCCATCCAAGTTGAACGCATGAACGTGAACGACTGCGTCAACGTCGGGTCGAAGCGTGCCGCGAACACCGGCCCAACGACCACCACCCAGGTGAGCACCAGCATCGATACGGCGCTGGCGAAGACGAAGATCATGCTACGCAGCAGCGACAGCAGATACGGCCGCGTCTCGATGACCCGGTAGGCGCCGTTGAGGGCCGTGCGCAGCGTCTCGATAGCGCTGGTGGCGAAGAACAACGACAGACCGGCGCTGACCGTCAGCAGGTCTATACGCGTTCGCCCCATGATGGCCTCCACCTGCGGGGCAAGGCCGGCGGCGACGCTCGGGGGCAGGATGTGGAACAGCTGTTCGACGGCCTGGGACGCCAGGTCGCGACCGCCGAAGATGCCGGCGAGGGCGCCGAGAAAAATGCAAAACGGAAACAGGGAAACGACGAACGAGAAGGCCACTGCGCCCGCCATGGCGAAGCCGCTGTGCTCGTAGAGCCGGTAAATGGCCTCAAGCAAGGTGCGGTAACGCTGCATTCCTTATCCCCGTAACTCTTAGGTTATTTTGGCCGGAACCTATCCGCGCTCCCGGCCCAGGTCTATGCCGGGATTGCCGCGGTCTCCGAGAATGGCCCGGCGGTAGCCGATGCTGGCCCACCGGCGTGGACGCGAGCGGCGCCCTTACCTAGAATGGCAGGCGCATTCGGGAAACAGAGGTGGCCGGCGTGGCGGATGAGGTTGAGCGCAGGAAGCGGGAGGCAGCGTCCGGCGGCTATGAGCCGACGCGCCCCGCGCGGCTGCGTGAAGAACCGCCGCCGCTCCCCCCGCATAGGGCCGACGATGGCGAGGGGTTCGGCAACGCCGACGAGGACGGTCTGCGCATGCTCGCGGCGCTGGAGACGCTGACCAGTCTCGAGCCCGACTATACCGACGATCTCAACGCCGAGGCCTCGGTCACCATCATCGAATCGGCCGGTTACGATGTGGTCGCCGAGGCGTTGGCGCGGGATGCGGATGAAGGACGCTCGCTGCGGTCGCTGCTGCAATCGCGCGACGAGGCGCCGAGGCTACTTCTCAACGGCTATGAGTCATTCAACGGGGCCGGCGAGGAAGCGACGGTCGAGATCGTCGAGGCGCCCCACGCGTTCGACGCTCCCGATGTGCCCGGCAAGCTGCACCGCTTAAATCCCACCTCCCTCGCCGAGCGTATCGCGCTCGCTACCGGGCGGGGCGCCGTCGGCAGCCGTTTCTTCAAGGCGCTCTCGGGCGACTAAGCCGCGGTGCGGCACCGATTGCCTTGACAGGCTGGCCGGTTATTCTGCAACGCAACACTAGTGTGATGATCGGGAAGTCCGCTACATCATGCTCGGCTGGGTAGTGAGGCGGACTTCCCGATCTGAATCACACTAGAGAACATCAACTTGGCTAGTGTCCTTCAGATCGCGATATTCGTTCTACCGTCTGCCGCACACTAAGACGAATTTCGCGATCAGGACACTAGGGCGGCACCGGCAACGGCGGTCGCGCACGATTTCCCAGGAGGGTAGCGATGTCGACTGCGGTGAAGCTCGCCGAGCAGGATCTCCTTGCAGCCGGCCCGGAGGCGCTGCTGCAGCGTGCCGAGGCCGCCGTCGCCTCCGCCGACAAGGTGCTGCAGGCGGCCAAGATCGGCGTGCGCGCGGCGGTTGCCGCGGCCGGCGGCATCGACAACGCACAGCATCAGGCGCACGGCCTCGCCTGGCTCGCCACCGCGGTCGAGGGCCTGCGGCAGATGCAGGTGTGGGGCACGCGTATTTCCGGTGAAGGACGCTTCGGCGAGTTCGAGCAGCTTCTCCTCGTCGCCGCCTTCGCCGAATACCTGGCGCAGATCGCCGGCGGCATTCCCATGGGCCAGCTCGAACTCGTGCGCCCCGAGCAGCTTGGCGTGTCGCGCGTCGACGTGCGCCGCTACGAGGACGAGGTCGCCGACATGATCACCGCCGGCGGCACGCAGGACATCAAGAAGCGCCTCGCCGACTTCATCGCCGCGCAGCCCAACGCCGTCAGCTTCGGCGATCCGGGCCTCGACGAGACGCATGCCGCAATTCTCGACCAGATGCACACCTTCTCCGAGCAAGAGGTCATTCCGCATGCCCACGAATGGCATCTGCAGAACGCCTACATCCCGCTCGAGGTGGTGCAGAAGGTTGCCGAGCTCGGCGTGTTCGGGCTGACGCTGCCGGAGGAGTTCGGCGGCATGGGGCTCGGCAAGGAGAGCATGTGCATCGTCTCCGAGGAGCTGTCGCGCGGCTACATCGGGGTCGGCTCGCTCGGCACCCGCTCGGAGATCGCCGGCGAGCTCATCCTCAACAACGGCACCGACGAGCAGAAGGCGAAGTACCTGCCGAAGCTGGCTTCCGGCGAGCTGCTGCCGACCGCGGTGTTCACCGAGCCCAACACCGGCTCCGACCTCGCCTCCCTCAAGACGCGCGCGGTGAAGGAGGGCGACACCTACAAGGTCACCGGCCAGAAGACGTGGATCACGCATCCGGTGCGTGCCGACCTGATGACGCTCCTGGTGCGCACCAACCCGGAGGAGAAGGGGTACAAAGGTCTCTCCATGCTGCTGGCCGAGAAGCCGCGCGGCACCGACGCCGATCCGTTCCCGGCGCCCGGCATGAAGGGTGGCGAGATCGAGGTGCTCGGCTACCGCGGCATGAAAGAGTACGACATCTCCTTCGATGCCTTCGAGGTGCCGGCCGGCCAATTGCTCGGCGGGACCGAGGGCCAGGGCTTCAAGCAGCTCATGAACACGTTCGAGGCGGCGCGCATCCAGACGGCGGCGCGGGCCGTCGGCGTCGCCCAGGCGGCGATGGACCTCGGGCTCAAGTACGCGCTCGAGCGCAACCAGTTCGGCAAGCCGATCTACGCTTTCCCGCGCGTCTACAACAAGATCGTCATGATGGCGGTGGAGACCATGGTGGCGCGGCAGCTCACCTATTTCGCCGCACGCGAGAAGGATCAGGGACATCGCTGCGATCTGGAGGCCGGCATGGCCAAATTGCTCGGCGCCCGCGTCGCCTGGGCCAATGCCGACAACGCGCTGCAGATCCACGGCGGCAACGGCTTCGCGCTCGAGTATCCGATCAGCCGCGTGTTGTGCGACTCGCGCATCCTCAACATCTTCGAGGGCGCCGCCGAGATTCAGGCGCAGGTCATCGCCCGCCGTCTGCTCGAAGGCGCCAACTGACGCCGCTAAGGTTGACTCCTTTGGTCCGATGGCGGCTCGGCGAACAAGCCGGGCCGCCAATGTTTGCGGCCTGGATGCGAACAGTTTTCAGACAATTTTAAGCGAACACGCCGAAAGGCCGATCATTCAGACGGCCGTATTAACCAGTGGTTGGCTAAATATTCAGCTCACGTCCAGAGAGCGCACGGGCCGGCGAACATTCGGTTCGCAGCGCTGTTTCATTAGGTGTGAGTTGAGTGAGTTCCGAAATGTCGATGTCGCAGCCAACGCCCAGGCAAAGTGCGGCGGAACCAGAAGTTGAAACCCTTCCCCAAGCTGGCGAGGCGGTTGCCGACGAGCAAGGCGCCGTAGCGCGCCTGCAGCGTCTCGACGAAGAGTTGCGCGACCGCCTGCTGCGTCACCCGACGGAAGCGCCAGCCGAAGCGCCGATCGAGCCGCCGAAGCCAGGTCTCATCGACCGGCTCAAAGCGCTGAAGGGCCGCCAGGGCATCAAGTCGGTCATCGCCATCGCCGTCGCGCTGGCGCTGGGCTGGATACCGCTGCAACGGTTGCTCGCCACGACCAGCGCCGAGGCAACCGTCAATGCGCGACTGATCAACCTGCGCGCGCCCATCGACGGCAAGGTGACGCTTGTGGCGCCGACGCTCGCCGCCGGCACCGAGGTCGAGCCCGGCGAGACGCTGCTGTCCCTCGCCAATCCGCGTGCCGACCGCGGCCGCCTCGACGATCTGCGGCGCACCATAAACGGCTTGACGTCCGACATGCACGCTGCCGAAAAGCGCGTGGCTCAGCTGAAGGGCATCGAAGCCAACCTGCTGGCGCAGCGCAACGCCTTCCAGGAGGGCCGCATTCTTCAGCTCGAGGCGCGCGCCGCCGAGCTCGCCGTGCAGATCACGACGGCGGAAGCCATGCACGCCGACGCCCATGAGGCGATGGAGCGGTCGAAGAAACTCCGTGCGACGGGGTCGCAAACCATTGCAACGCTGCTGCACGCGGAGCGCGACTTTAAGACGACGCAGCTTAGCATCGAAGCCGCTCGCATTCGCCTGCAGGGCAACAAGATCGAGCTCGATGCGGCGAAGAAGGGCCTTTTTGTCGGCGACAGCTACAACGATCTGCCGCGCTCGGCGCAGCGTCTCGACGAAGTGCGTCAGCAGATCCTGGACGGCAGCGCCCGCATCGAGGAGAACAAGGGTCGGCTCGCTTATCTCGAACAGGAGATGGCAGCCGAGACCGAGCTATTCGCCACCCACTCCCACGCCGACGTCAATGCCACCGTGCGCGGTCGGATCTGGGAAGTGCTGACAGCAAACGGAGAAGAGGTGCGCGTTGGCCAGGACCTGCTGCGCATCCTCGATTGCGCCGGGGCCGTGGTCACCGCGACGGTGAGCGAGGGCGTCTACAACAAGCTGTGGATCGGTCAGCAGGCCCACTTCCACCTGCGCGGCGAGAGCATCGAGTATCCCGGCACGGTAGTCGGTCTGACGGGCCTTGCCACCGCCGGCTCCAACCTCGCCATCGAGCAGACGGCGCTCACGCGCGAGCCGTACCACGTAACCATCGCCGTTCCCGGTCTTGCCGCGCGCCGCGAATGCAACGTGGGTCGCACCGGCCAGGTGGTGTTCGATACGTCCTCGGCGGCCGTCGAAAATGAATCGGTGAAGACGGCCGACGCGATCAAGCAGAGCCTCACCAAATGATGCTCGCAACCGGCATCAGCAATTGGGATGCCATGGTTCCCGCCCTGGTGATGGGGCTGATCGCGGTTGGGGTGCTGCCATGGCTCGACCGTAACAATACCTTGGCGCGCACGCTGGCAGTGGGTGTGTGCCTGTTCCTAGGCTGGCGCTACATGTTCTGGCGCATCGGCGAAACGCTGCCGCCGGTGTCGGAGCCGCTGGATTTCTTTGTCGGCGTGGTGTTCACGCTCGTCGAGATGCTGTCGATGCTCGGCACGACGTTGGCGCTCATTTTTCTGACACGCACGAAGGATCGTACGCCTGAGGCCGACGCCAACGTCGCCTGGCTGAAATCGCTGCCCGAGCAGCCGCTCGTCGACGTGCTGATCTGCACGTACAACGAGGAGGAGACGATCCTCGAACGCACTATCATCGGCGCGCTCGGCATCGACTACCCGCGCTACCGGTTGTGGATTTGCGACGACGGCCGCCGGCCTTGGTTGAAAGATCTGTGCGAGCGCCATAGCTGCGGCTACATAACCCGCACGGACAACAGCCACGCCAAAGCCGGCAACATCAACCACGCCCTGCAGCACCTTGCCGAGCTGCCGGAGCAGCCGGAATTCGTCTCCATCCTCGACGCCGATTTCGTTGCCAAGTCGCAGTTCCTTACGCGCGCCGTATCTCTGCTGCGCCAGCCTGGCGTCGGCGTCGTGCAGACGCCCCAGCATTTCTTCAACCCCGATCCCATCCAGACGAACCTCAACCTGGTGCGTGTGTGGCCGGACGAGCAGCGCTTCTTCTTCGATATCGTCATGGCGTCGAAAGACGCCTGGGGCGGCGCCTTCTGCTGTGGCACCTCGTCGGTGCTGCGCTACACGCCGCTGATGCGCATCGGCGGCTTCCCCACCGATTCCGTCACCGAGGACTATCTGGCCTCCCTGCGTTTGCGTGAGATCGGCTACAGCACCGTCTATCTCAACGAGCCGCTGTCGCTCGGCCTCGCGCCGGAGGGCCTCAAGGAGTACGTGTCGCAGCGTGCGCGCTGGGCGCTCGGCTTCATGCAGATTTGCCGCGGGCCTAGCGGGCCGCTGTCGACCAAAGCCAATATCCCGCTGATCGAACGCGTCATGCTGAGCGAGACGTTCTTGCACTGGTCGGCAACGCATATCTTCCGCCTTATGGCGCTCGTCGTTCCCTCGCTCTACCTGCTTTTCAACATTCAGGCGGTCTATGCCGAGGTGCCCGACGCCATCTCCCACCTGCTGCCGTTCTTCGTCGTGCAGGCGGCGATGATCACCTGGCTGACGCGCGGGCGTGTGATTCCACTCATGGCCGACCTCAGCCAGCTTCTCGGCGCCACCGACATCACCAAGTCGGTGTTCATCGGCCTGTTCAAGCCGCAGGGTCATAAATTCGAGGTGACGGCCAAGGGCGGCGATCGCACCAAGGGTTTCGTGCAGTGGAAGATGCTGCGCATCTTCCTCGCCTATCTCGCCCTCAACGTCGCCGGCATCCTGTGGGCCTTCGTGCTCGACGACACGCGGTCCTTGGCGGACGCGAGCGTCATCGCCTACATCTGGACCTGGTATAACATCGTCATTCTCGTCATGGCCTGCTTCGTCTGTGTCGAAGCCTCGCAGGCGCGACGCGGCGACCGTTTCCAGATCAGCGACGTCGCCACCATCTCGGTCGGCGATGCGCAGCGGCAAATGCCTGTCGTCAACATCTCCGTCAGCGGCATGCGGCTGAGCGGGCCGGCGCCCGCCGCCATCGGCGCAGAGGTTCGCGTGCAGCTCGGCGCCATCGATGTGATGGCAAAGATCTTGCGTATCGACGTTGCCGGATTTGCCGTGCAATTCGCGCCCTCGCAGGAGATGCACGCCAGCCTTGTGCGCCATATCTACGGTGGCCGCTACGGTGGCAGCCTGCCGGACATCAAAGCCGGAAAGGTCGCCGGCGCCGTCCTCAGCCGTGTGTTCCGCTAGAGTTCGCGGCGCGCCTCGTTAGGGGGGCGGAGGATCGTCACCGTGGCGAGCGCGACAACGAACATCATCGTCAGCAGGGAGGTGAGCGCCGCCGTCTCGATGATGTCTCCGCTGCGCCATGTCATGCCGGCAGCGTCGATGACGTTCTCGCTGCCGCTCTTCATCAAGTAGGTCATCACGAAGTCGAGGCCGACGACCGCATACATGGTGGTCGCCTGCAGGTAGTGCGTGCGTGGCTGCGGATGCGCGGGTTCGGGCGCACGGGTGCGCAGGTACAGCGCGAAAACCAGCATGAAGGCGAATACGGTCAGGTACCAGCCGAGGAAGTTCTGCAACGGCACGCCGAAAAAGCCGCCCCCTTGCTCCCAGATCCACCACTGCGCGACGGTCGACGCCATCGGATCCATCGACAGATCCCATAGCACCATGATGAAGGCGCCGATGAGCGGCGTAACGAAGGTCTGCGCGGCGCCGGCGCCCCGCTTGACGTCGCCGGCCAGCACGGTGGCCAGCACCCACGACAGGTAGCCGACACCCAGGTAGGCGGGCCCGATCATCAGCGGCACGTAGCCGAGCTTGGGGCCAAGCGCATCGGTGTAGTGATAGGGGCCGAACGGGAAGCCGGTGGCGACGCCGATGTTCTCGATCGCGTTGCTGACGACGAGGCAGATGATGGCGAACGCCGCGATGCCCTTGCCGCCGTAGCGCAGACTCCCATGCACGAACGTGAAGCTCAGCAATATGGCGAGGTGCACGACGGTGAGCGCCGCGGTTCGGTACTCGATCCCGATCAGCTCCTCGACGGCGAGCAGCGCGACCAGCAGCCAAAGTATGTTGCGCGCGGACATGTGTACCGGCTCGCCGAAGTTGCGGGCCCGCGGCCCTGATGCAAACGCCGAATCAACCAATACGCATGCGACGATAGCACGCTGCCGCCGCTGCTATGGCGGCCCCGGCGCGGCCGGGTCTATGCTGTGCCCCACAACTGGCAAAGTGGCGGAATGAGCATGGCGAACCAGACGATTATCGAAACGCGCCGTTACCAGATGTTCCCGACTCTACTGCCCGAGGAGATAGAGCGCATGCGCCGCTTCGGCGAAACGCGCTCGTTCGCTGCCGGGGAGGCGCTGGCGCGGGTGGGGGAACTCGGCCCCGGGTTGATGATCATCCTCTCGGGGAAGGTCGACGTCTTTCAGACGCACGGCGGCGAGCGCTCGTTGATCGTGACGCACGAGAACGGCAGCTTCATGGGCGAGTTGGCGCAGCTCGGCGGCCGTCCGGCGCTGGTCGACGCCATCGCGCGCGAGCCGGTCGACGTGATCGTCATCCCGCCGGTGCAATTGCGCGCCCTGCTCATTGCCGAGGCCGAGCTCGGCGAGCGCATCATGCGCGCGTTGATCCTGCGTCGTATGGGCCTCTTGGAAACCGGCGCCGGCGGCCCCATTATCGTCGGCAGGGCCGACAGCGGCGACGTGCTGCGGCTGGAGAACTTCCTTTCCCGTAACGGTCACCCGCATCAACGGCTCGATCCGGAGACCGATTCCTGCGGCAAGGTTCTCATCGAGAAATTCAGCGTCTCGCCGGACGAAATGCCGCTCGTCGTCTGTCCCAATGGCAAGGTCCTGCGCAACCCCACTGAGACGGAGCTGGCGCGCTGCGTCGGCCTCATTTCTCCGCTCGATCCTGACCAGGTCCACGACGTGGTGGTGGTCGGCGCCGGTCCTGCTGGGCTGGCGACGGCGGTCTATGCGGCGTCCGAGGGGCTGTCGGTATTGGTTCTCGATTGCCGCGCGTTCGGCGGCCAAGCGGGTGCCTCGGCGCGGATCGAGAACTATCTCGGCTTTCCTACTGGCGTCTCGGGGATGGCGCTGATGGGAAGGGCTT
>CAZOOS010000064.1:0-13109 GCA_964581475.1 uncultured Hyphomicrobium sp. | reverse complement strand
AGCACACGCTTCACACGCGTGGGGTCATAGGTTCAATCCCTATACCGCCCACCATATATCGCCGCGCTAGAACTTGCCGAACAGACCGTCTTCCTTTGGCGGGTCCGGCGGCTTCCGCGGCGCCCTGCGTATTGCGATCGTGCTGTTTTCGGACTCGGTGATCGAGCCCGTCACGATGTCGAAGACGTCGGGCAGCGACTGTTCCGATACGCGCCACAGGTACGAGCCCATGCCACTGAAGTAGCCGATGCCGGTGGCGCCGAGGGCGCCGAAGATGGCGCCGAGAACGAACTTCCGCATGGTCAGTCCCCCTTACATGCTAGGGGAAATCTGACTCGGGCCCGGGCGGCAAGCCGCTCGAGCCAAAACCTGCCGGAAGGTTGTGGACAGTTGCGCGGGTCGCCATTCGCGCCCTCGCCTGCCTACCAAACTTTTCGATAGTTCGACTACGGCGATTCGCCGAGTCGGGTAAAGCTAAGCTTGACTCGCTCCACAGGGCTTAGCCAGGACACGAAAGACAGATGCCCCGTCTCACCCCCGAGATCCTTCACGCACGCTTGGTGCAGCTGCTGGACGAAATGCCAAACCTCACTGCAGAGGGGCCTCGTTCTGAGGCCGTTCGCCGATGGACCGCTCGCGCGACTATTTTAGTCGAGGAAAGCGGGGACGGGGTCGACACCGCAAAAATAACGGTTGCTGTCGACAACATGGCGAGGGACGTTTGGACCGCTAAAGAAACTATTCTTACCGTCCTGCACCGCGCATTGGCTCGGGCAGAGAGCCGAATGCCTGCGGGCGCCAAGGGCGGTTTCATAGCGGCGGGCAGCCCTTTTGATGCGCTAGCTACTGTAGGCAAGGTGCTGAGCACTGCGACGTCTGACGCGATGATTGTCGACCCGTACGCGGACGAGAGGCTGCTGACCGACTACGCGCTACTAGCGCCAGAGAGCATCGGGTTGCGTATCCTAACTGACAAAGGGGCACACAAACCTGCTCTCAAACCGGCTGCCGAGCGCTGGACTCAGCAGCACGGCACAAAGCGGCCGCTGCAGGTGAGGCTAGCTGCCCCTAAAACGCTCCACGATCGGCTGATCATCGTCGATGCAAAGACAGTGTGGCTCGTCGGCCAATCCTTCAACAAGCTGGCGGAACGAGCGCACACGAGTATCACGCGCGTTGAGGATGCGGATACTGCCGCGCTGAAGCTGCAGGCCTACGCAGATATGTGGAACGCCGCATCGCCGCTTTAAATGGGCCACTCGTAGCTACCATGTTCACTTCGACGGATGTCATCGGGGTATGAAATCATGGAGGAACAAGTTAGCGATGCGGACGCTGCACTGCTCCGTGATTTCCATGACCGATGCGTGTCGGCCTTCCGCCACCTGTTCGGCTTGGCTAGGGACAAAGAGGAAGTTCCCTACGCGCTCTCGCTTTCGCCTGAAATGCGAGGATCGCGGGATGCGGGGTGGAACACGGCTCTTGAGGCTAAGCACACACTTGAGGATTACATACAGCTGCTTCAGATAACCCCCGCGGGCACATCGATGCGGGTGAGAGTCGGCCTTTCGCTGTACAGCCACTTGTCGGAGGCAGCGGGATTTTATGAAGTGCCCAAGAACATGATGAGAGTTGCTGGCGGCGAAGACTTCAATTTGTGGCCGTTCAGCGGTCTCGTCGAAAAACATGCAGCGAGCGGCGCTCGAATCGCACCGAACGCCACAAAGGTCATGAAGGACTTACTCGGACACGCCGGATCGCTGGGCCTTGATGACTTTCAAGCCATCATCTTGGAAACCTTTGATTTCGATTTGCGGAATGGGTACGCGCACGCCGACTATGTCGTGTGGGACGATGGAGTACGCCTGCCCAAGCGCAACGGCGGCCAACCAACAGTCGTGCCCTTTAGGGAACTCACGCTGAAGGTCAACAAAAGCATTTCCCTGTTTATTGCGCTTAACGACACTGTTGCCGAGTCCATGCAGGAGTATGCCATTCCGAAACGCACGTTGGGCCGCATGAATTCGCGCGATCCTGTTATGCCGGCTGTCATAAGCTACTCGGACGAGGGCTTTAGCATTAAGCTGGGGCTTGGCCTCTGAGCGTCCAGTCTCAACAACTGGTAGTGGCGCCCGTGTTTCACAGATCACCGGCGCGCGGCGGCGTCAGCGGCGGGCGGCGGAGGCGGCGGTGCTCTCGGCCTCATACATGCTCAGCATCGGCGGATCGAGCAGGATGACCTCGTCGTACTCGCCATAGCCATTGAACTTGCCGGCAATGGCGCGGGCGTAGGCGCCCATGTTGCCGATCTCGATATAGTCGCCTTCGGCGATCGAGGCCGGCAGCAAGAACGGCCCTTTCATGTAGTCGATGCTATCGCAGGTCGGCCCCCAGAACTCGAACGGCAGGAGGGCTTCCGACGGGTCGATGTCGCGCCCGACGATACGCGTCGGGAAGACGAAGCCGAGATGCGCGGCGTCGAACAGCATGCCGTACGAGCCGTCGTTGATGTAGAGGTTGTTGCCGCGGCGCGCATCGACGCGCACGATCAGGCTCTCGGCCTCGGACACGAGGGCGCGCCCCGGCTCGCACATCAGTTTGATGTTCTCCTTCACCGGCATGGTCTCGATGCCGGCGAGGATGACGTCCATGAAGTCCTGCAATGGCGCCGGCTCGCTGTCGGGGTAGCGCGAGGGAAAGCCGCCGCCGATGTCGAGCCGGTCGATCATGACGCCCGACTTGACGATGAGGCGATGCACTTCGCCCAGCGCCGTGACGAAGGCATCCGGCGTCGTCGTCTGCGAGCCGACATGGAAGGTCAGGCCGAGCTCTGCCGCGACCTGGCGCGTCTTGACCAAGAGCTTCGCCGCCTTCTCCCCGTGGACACCGAACTTGCGCTCGAGCGGGATGCGGCTGTTGATCGCCGGCACCGCGACGCGCACCCAGAGCAGCAGGTCGCCGGCGCCGCCGGTCGACTCGATGATCTTGTCGAGCTCGTCCTCGCCGTCGAGCGCGAACGAACGCACGCCGAGCTCGTAGGCGCGGCGAATGGCGTGGCGCGATTTGACCGGATGCATGAAGTGCAGGTGCGCGTCGGGGATCGTCGCCGCATCCTCGATCTCGGGCAGCGAGGCGACGTCGAAATGGCGGATGCCGGCGCCATACAGCGCGCCGATCAGGAAGACGGAGCTGTTCGCCTTGTAGGCGTAGGCGACGTCGCCGGGAAACTTGTCGAGGAACCAGCGCGCGGCGCGCCCTGCAGCATGCGGTCGCAGGCCACGTACCGGCCGCTCGGGCCGGGACTTAGCGATCAGCGCAGATGCAGAGGAGAGCTTCTCCATCGCATAGGACCTCCACCGCCCGCGGGCGAACACGGGCAATTGTTGAAAAGCAGAGACCGCCGAACTCGAAAGAGCGCTGCATTTAGGGGCGGCTCACCCCCCTGTAAAGGGCTTTCTTGTGACAAGGCAAGCGGATGCTTGGTGGCGGTTCGCTTGGCTCGGCCGAGCGCATTGGTGCGCGCCTTCCCCCTCCCCATCCGCGGCAGGCGATCCCGCAACGTTCGCAAAGCCGTGGCGCGGCAGGCTACAATCGTAACCGAACCGCGGGTTAGGGGTATTCCCCGGCGCCCCTGCCTGCCTAAAACAGCCCATGAATCTCCAGAGACGGCCAAGTTGCGTGAAGCGTCCGTGATGCGTACCGGGGGCAGGATCCTGATCGACCAGCTCGTCGGTGAGGGCTGCCAGACGCTATTCACCGTGCCGGGCGAGAGCTTCATCGCCGCGCTCGATGCGCTCTTTGACGCCGCTTCCATCCGCACCATCGTCTGCCGCCACGAAGGCGGCGCGGCGATGATGGCCGAGGCCACGGGCAAGCTGACGGGACAGCCAGGCGTCGCGTTCGTGACGCGCGCGCCCGGCGCCACCAACGCCGCGAGCGGGGTGTACATCGCCCACCACGATGCGACCCCCATGGTTCTCCTCGTCGGGCTGATCGAGTGCGCCGACGAAGGACGCGGCGCCTTCCAGGAAATCGACCTGCAAGCCATGTTCGGCGCCGTGTCCAACTGGGTCGGCGTCGTACGCGAAGCCGAGCGTATCCCGGAGTTCGTGGCGCGCGCCTTCAAGGCGGCCCGCTGCGGCCGGCCGGGCCCCGTGGTGCTGGGGCTGCCGGAGGACGTGCTGTTTGCCCGCGCCGAGACCGCCGACGCAGCCCCGGACCAGCCCGCGGCGTTGGCCCCGTCGAGCGGTGAGATGACACGCCTCAAGGCCCGGCTGGCCGCTGCCGAGCGGCCGCTGATGCTGCTCGGCGGCGGGGGCTGGAGCGCCCGGGCGGCGGCCGACATCGCCAAGTTTGGTGAAGCTTTCGACATGCCCATTGCCGCGGCCTTCCGCCGCCAGGACCACCTCGACAACCGCCACCCATCCTACGTCGGTCACGCCGGGATCGACATCGATCCCAAGCTCGCCGGGGCCATCCGCAGCACCGACTTGCTCATCGTCGTCGGCGAAGGTCTCGGCGACGTGACGACGGGCGGCTACACGCTGGTGGCGCCGCCAAAGCCCACGCAGTACCTCGTGCACGCGCATCCCTCGCAGACCGAGCTTGGCCGGGTGTATCGCGCCGACCTGCCAATCCTCTCGACGACGGAAGCTTTTGCCCGCGCGCTGGCGCGCCTGAAACCGCCGGCCAAGACACGCTGGAGCCGCATGCGGCGCGACTTGCGGGCGGCGCACGAGAGATCGCTGAAGCCTTTGGCGACCAGCGGGGCCGTGCGCCTGGAAGAGGTCATCGCGGCGCTGTCGCGCGAATTGCCGGAGGACGCCATCATCGCCAACGGCGCGGGAAACTACGCTGGCTTCCTGCACCGCTACTTCCGCTACAAGAGTTGGCCGACGCAGCTGGCACCGACTTCCGGCTCGATGGGCTATGGGCTGCCGGCGGCGATCGCGGCGCAACTCGCCTTCCCGCATCGAACGGTGGTGGCGGTCGCCGGCGACGGCTGCCTGCTGATGACGGCGCAAGAGCTGGCAACCGCCGTCCAGTACTGCCTGCCGGTCATCGTCATCGTCGCCAACAACGGCATGTACGGCACCATCCGCATGCATCAGGAGCGGCACTACCCGGACCGGGTGGTGGGAACGACCCTCGTCAATCCGGACTTCGTCGCCTTCGCCCGCAGCTTCGGCCTCGCCGCCGAGCGGGTCGAGAAAACGGCGGACTTCATCCCGGCGCTGCACCGTGCCCTCGCCATCGGCGGACCGGCATTAATCGAGCTGCGGACCGATCCAGAGGCCATCAGCGCCCGGCGATCGCTCTCGCAGATCCGCGGACAATCCGAATAGACATGCGGCCGCGGCGGCCAGCCCGCCTTACTCATTAATACTTCGTTAAATTGACAATTGCTGCGTTATCCATTTGCAAATATCCGGTTAGACTAACGAGGTCTTATCGGTTACAGAACTCTCAACTCAATCGCAGACTCTGCCGTCGAGGGTTGTGAATAATGGACCTGCAGGCCATCAAATTGCACTACGGAGCCAAATGGGCTTGGGCGCGCACGGGTGCGCTCATCCTTTTCCTGGTTACCGGCATCCTTCTCGTCGCATCGCTGACCACCGCTCGCAGCCAGCATGCGGGTCACGCCTTCGCCGGCTCCATCGTCGACCTCAACCTCTTCTCAAGAGCCGGCTGAGCCCACCTTTCGATACTGCACTCTCCCCCAGAAAAGCTTGATCTCCTTGGCCTCGGCTCCCAACGGATCCGGGGCCTTTTTTCTGGTGCGGTGCCTACGGCCGGTGCTAAGCGCTCGGCACACACGGGATAGGAGCTGACGAATGGCGAGGGTGGCGTGGATCGGCCTCGGCGTTATGGGATTCCCCATGGCCGGGCACCTTTTCAAAAAGGGCGGGCACGAGATCACCGTCTATAACCGCAGCCCGGCCAAGGCGGCGGCGTGGGTGGCCGAGCACGGCGGCGGGCGCACCGCCGAGACGCCGGCAACCGCCGCGTTGAACGCCGACTTCGTCTTCTGCTGCGTCGGCAACGATGACGATCTGCGCGCCGTCACGACGGGCGAGCATGGGGCCTTCAAGGGCATGGGGGCCGGTGCCACGTTCATCGACCATACGACGGCCTCGGCGGAGGTGGCGCGAGAGCTCAACGCGGCGGGTCGCGCACGCGGCATCGCCTTTCTCGACGCACCCGTTTCGGGCGGACAGGCCGGCGCCCAAGCCGGCACGCTGACCGTCATGGCCGGCGGCGACGAGGAGCCGTTCGCGCGCGCCAGCCCGTTGATCGCCAGCTACGCCAAAGCCGTCAACCGCATCGGCCCATCGGGCGCCGGACAACTCACCAAGATGGTCAACCAGATCGCCATCGCCGGTTTGCTGCAGGGCCTGGCGGAAGCCATCGCCTTCGCTGAGGCCGCCGGGCTCGACCTCGATCTCGTCATGCAGACCATCTCCAAGGGAGCGGCGCAGTCCTGGCAGATGGATAATCGCTGGAAGACGATGCACGCGGGCACGTTCGACTTCGGTTTCGCCGTCGACTGGATGCGCAAAGACCTCTCCATCTGCCTCGGCGAGGCGCAGCGCAACGGCGCCAAGCTGCCGGTCACCGCGCTCGTCGACGACTACTACGCGGAAGTGCAGGCGATGGGCGGCGGTCGCTGGGATACCTCCAGCCTCATCGCGCTTCTCAAGGCGCGCAACTCCAACACCTAGGTGGCGCCCATGAAGTCCTATCGCAAGGAATTGTGGTTCGACATCCCCGGCCGCCGCGCCTTCGTCAACATCACGCCGGAGGTGGAGGCGTGCCTGCGCGACAGCGGCATCACCGAGGGCTTGGGGCTGGTCAATGCCATGCACATCAGCGCCTCGGTGTTCATCAACGACGACGAGCGCGGGCTGCATCACGACTACGAGGTGTGGCTGGAGAAGCTGGCGCCGCATGCGCCGACAAGCCAGTACCATCACAACCGCACCGGCGAGGACAACGCGGATGCGCACCTGAAGCGACAGGTGATGGGTCGCGAGGTCGTCGTCGCCGTCACCGGCGGCAAGCTCGACTTCGGCCCCTGGGAGCAGATCTTCTACGGCGAGTTCGACGGCGGCCGAAAGAAGCGCGTCCTCGTCAAGATCATCGGTGAGTAATCGCCGGCAGCGAGTCCTGCTACAGTTGCCGACGCGTCTTGCTCGAGGGAGGCCGCGATGCTGCGGATCACCGCTTTCTACGCCGCGCTGCTCGCGGTACTGTTTGTCTATCTCTCAGTGCGCGTGATCGGCTGGCGGCGGGAGCGGCGGGTCGAGTTCGGGCATGGCGAGGATTTCGAGCTTTTGCGTCGCATGCGCGTGCACGCCAACTTCGCCGAGTACGTGCCGTTCGCGCTGCTGCTCATGGCCTTGGCCGAGAGCATGGCGCCGCCCGATCTGGTCATACATCTGGCTGGTCTCTTGCTGATCGCCGGGCGCTTGTTGCACGCGTACGGCACCTCGCAATCGCCGCCGATCATGCGCTACCGTGTCTACGGGATGTATTTGACTTTCAGCGCCATCGCGATCGCCGCGATCGCCTGCCTAGCGCTTTCGACGTTTTTCCTCATTGTCTGACGCGCCGCCGCCGTCGTCGCTGCGCGCAAACTGCAGGGGCAGTGCGGTGGTGTATTTGATCTGCTCCATGGCAAAGGCCGACGAAACCTTGGCGATCTCGATGCGCGCAATCAGGCGCTTGTAGAAGGCGTCATAGGCCCCGATGTCGGGCACGACGACGCGAAGAAGGTAATCCACGTCGCCCGACATGCGGTAGAACTCCACCACCTCGGGGAAGTCGGCGACGGACTTGTGAAAGCGTTCGAGCCACGTGAGGCTGTGTTGATCGGTCTTGATCGACACGATGACGGTGACGCCGGCGTTGACCTTGTGGGCGTCGAGGATGGCCACGCGCCGCTGCACGACACCCGCCTCCTCCAGCTTCTGGATGCGGCGCCAACAGGGGGTCGTCGAAAGACCCACCTCCTTGCCGATGTCAGCCACCGGGCGGGTGCAGTCCTCCTGCAGGATGCGCAGGATCTTCACGTCCATGTCGTCGAGCATCGGGGGCGCCGGTGAAATTCTGTTCCGCAATTTCGCGCAAAGGGCAATAGACCCGCGAAGTGCAACCTACGTCAAGCGGATAAGACGTAATGATTTTCTACAACTCACGACGAGCCGCGAAAGCTCTCAGATGTCGATCTGCATCCCTTCCTCCGCCAGCAAGACGCGCGGATCGGCAACGTGCTGCCGGTTGGCCAGCATGTCGAGACCCATATGCGTCAGCAGCACGCGTCGGGCGCCGAGGCGATCGATGTTCCGCTCGATGTCGCGCCACGTCATGTGGTAGCCCGCCTGCTCGCTGAAGCCGAAGCATTCGGTGATAAAAAGGTCGGCACCGTTCGCCGCCGGCAACAGGCTCTCGACCCATTTGGTATCGCCGGAGTAGCTAAGCACCTTCCCGTCGCATTCCAGCCGCAACGCATATGGCGGCGCGCCGGACGGATGCAGGACCTCGAACGGCGTGACGCGCACAGGTCCGATGTCGAGTGGCACGCGTTCGGCGTACTCGACGAAGTTCATCTCGAACCGGCGCTCGATCTCCGTCGATTTGGGAAATAGGGCTTCGGCCGCGGCGGCAAAGCGCCGGGCAATGCCGACCGGTCCGGCGATGGTCAAAGGCGCCGTGCGCCCGGTCACGTAGTGAGCGTGCAGCAGCCACCAGACCAGGCCGGCGAAGTGGTCGCCATGCAGATGCGAGATGAAGATCGTCGATACGCGGTCGGGATCCAGGCCGAGACGCTGCATGCCGATCAGCACGGTGGCGCCGCAATCGATGAGGAACTGCTCCTCAAGCACACCCACGTGATAGCAGGTCTGCAATCTACCGCCTGAGCCGAAGGCGTCGCCCGATCCAACAATAGTGAGTTTCATATGCGCCCCACGACGAGGTGCATATGCGCCCTTGAGGGCATCGGTCCGCTGGGCGCTTGGAAGGTCCGCATCGGGGCAGGACCCTACCGGTCGCTCCTGAACAGGACAATGCCCGAAAGCCTGGTTTTCCTCGGGTGCGGGTTTGCTGCCACCGCCGATATTTGGTCTTTTTTCATTACTAAACACTTAGTTAGGAATTTCTGCCGAGATTTAGTGACAACATTAGGGGACTGCAAACGCGCCTCCCCTTCCAGTCATGCGTGGATGAGATGACGACGAGCGCCATACCCGAGGATGTTGCGCGGCGCCGAAGCCGCCGCAATGCCCGCGTGCGCGCCTACAACGACCTGAAGGAGCGGCGCGCGCGTCTCGCCGCCGGCACGTCCATCAAACCGGAGTTCGAGTACGAACTCCTCACCATGTTCGCGCGCAACGAGCTCGGTGCGGCGGTGACCATGCCGGCCCTGTATGCGCTGTTTGCCATCGCCTGCATGTTCTGGGCCCCCACGATCGACGCCGTCGTCTGGCTGATCATCGTGATCGCAGCCAAGGTCGCCCTGCTCGACCAAACGCGCCGCTTCCTGGCCTTGCCGCCGGGACAGGTCAACATCGGCCTGTGGCGCCGCCGCTTCGTCATGCTGGAGCTTCTCAACGGCGTCGCGCTCGCCTGCTTCGCGCTTGTCGGTGTCGGCGATACGCTGACGGCGCCCAGCGAGCTCGTTTTCTCGTCGCATGTCTTCATTTTTGCGACGCTCATCGTCGTGCTGGCGATCCGCACCATGTTCGCGGCCGGCATTCCGGCCATCCTCTACGCCGGCACGGTGCCGATGACCATCGCCGTCGTCGCGCGCTTGCTGCTGCTCGGCAACCCCTTCTACTTCGCCCTCGCCACCATGGCGGTCGGCATCTACTTGTACTTCCTGTTCCTGGCGCGGGGCCTGCGCTCCACGGCGCTGTCCATGCTCGAGTATCGGGCCGAAAAGGATGCACTGATCGCCGAGCTGGAAGAGCAGAAGTCGGTTTCGGACGAGGCGCGCCGGCGCGCCGAGACCGCCAACACCGCAAAATCGCGCTTCCTCGCCACGATGAGCCACGAATTGCGAACGCCGCTCAACGCTATTCTCGGCTTCTCCGAGGTGATGAAGGCGGAAATGTTCGGGCCTCTGGATAATCCGAAGTACGGCGAATACGCCGGCAACATTCACGACAGCGGCAAGCACCTGTTGCACCTCATCAACGAGATCCTCGACCTGACGCGCATCGAATCGGGGCGGTACGAGTTGCACGAGGAGCCCGTCCGCCTCGCCGACATCACCGACGAATGCCACCGCCTGTTGAAGTTGCGCGCCGAAGGCAAAGGCATCGATATCACCGAAGAGGGTGAGCCCGACCTTCCCGTCGTTTGGGCCGACCAGCGAGCCCTGCGCCAGATCTGCCTCAACTTGATGTCCAACGCCCTGAAGTTCACGCCCAAGGGCGGGCACATCACGCTGGGCGTCGGGGCGATGCCCGATGGCGGCCAGTATCTTTGCGTGCGTGACACTGGCCCCGGCATCCCGGCCGACGAGATTCCGAAAGTGCTGCAAGCCTTCGGTCAGGGAACGCTCGCGCACCAGACGGCAGAAGGCGGCGCCGGTCTCGGGCTCACCATCGTGCAAAACCTCATCGAGCTGCACGGCGGCAGCCTGTCGCTCACTTCGGAGCTGCGCAAGGGCACCGAGGCGAAGATCATGCTGCCCGGCTATCGCGTGTTGCGCGCCATGGTGCCGCTGCAGCCGCTCGGCCAGGAGACGCATCGCATCAAGGGCGTGTCGCCGCGACCGCCGCGCCCGGCACGGCTGCGCCCACGGAACGGCGACGACGACGCGAGCGAGGCCGCCGTCGGTTAGAGGTTCCCCGTCGGCCCCGCATCCACCGCGTTGTACTCCCGTCGCGCCAACGCTACATACGGAGCGTGAACAACGCCGTACGTCCAAGCGAGATAGAGACTCCCTGCGTCAAGATCTGCGACATCGACCGCGAGACCGGTCTGTGTTGCGGCTGCGGGCGCTCGCTCGCTGAGATTGCCGGATGGTCTTCGATGTCGGATGCGGAACGGCGTCACATCATGGCTCTGCTTCCCCGACGTAAGGCTGAGCTTTTGGAGGGCGACGGCCGATGAGAGCGTGGGTCGTCTTGGCGCTGCTGATCGGCGCCGGCGTGCTTCTGTTTCTTCGCAGTGGATCCGAGCTCCTCACCGGCCTCAGCACCGGCGAGATCGTGTCGATGGCCGCCGGTCTCCTGCTGGCCACCATCTACATCGTCACTCTCGTCAATGACGAACGTACGCGGCCGATGCAGGCAATCCGCTACATCGTTGTGTGGCTCGCCATCGGCTTCGCGCTCATCGCCGGTTACTCCTATCGCGAGGAGCTTTCCGTGGTCGGCGAGCGTGTCGTCGGCGAGCTGCGTCCGTCCGGCGAAATCGTCTCCTCGGAGGTCAACGAGGAAGGCGAGCGATCCGTTCGCGTTCGCCGCCGCTTGGACGGGCACTACGCCGTGCGCGCCGCGGTCAACGGGCAGTCGATGACACTGATGGTCGACACCGGTGCCTCCTCCGTGGTGCTCAAACCGGCGGACGCGGAGCGGGCCGGCGTGGACCTCAACAAGCTCGCCTATACCGTCGCCGTCGACACCGCGAACGGCATGACCTACGCGGCGGCCGTCCGCCTGCGTACCCTCGCTGTCGGGCCCCTCGTCGTGCGCAACGTCGATGCGCTCGTTGCCCGTCCGGGAAGCGTTAAGGAAAACTTGCTCGGTATGAGTTTCTTAAGGCGTTTGCGATCCTATGAGTTCGCCAAGGATTACCTGACGCTGAGGGGCTAGCGCCGGCGCCGCGTCACGCGCCACGGCGACATTCCGAAAGCTGCATTCCCGACTATGAACCCCGGTACCCGACAATTGTTGCGCGAAGCCGCGAGCTGGAGCGTCGTCGCCGTCATCGGCGTCGCCGCCCTGGTGCACTTCGAGACCCTGAAGACGGGCGCCGAGCAGATGCTCGGCCTGCCGACATCGACTGAGATCGCCGAGGTGCCGCGCGCACCAGCGCCTGCCAAGCAGCCGGCCAATATCGGGTCAGTGGTCGAGATCGAGGCGGCGGACAACGGTCACTTCAACGCCGAGGTCGAGATCAACGGCCGCCCCATCGAGGTGATGATCGATACCGGCGCCACCATGGTGGCACTGAGCTACGAGGACGCCGAGCGCGCCGGACTTCTGCTGAATGACAGTGACTTCACCAGCGCCGTATCCACCGCAAACGGCATGGCACGCGTCGCCCCCGTCACGCTCGACCGCGTCTCCATCGGCGATATCACCGTGCGCGATGTGCCGGCCGCCGTGACCGAGCGGGGACGCATGCGCACCTCCCTCCTCGGCATGAGCTTCCTGCGCAAGCTGTCGCGATTCGACATGCGCTCCGGCCGTCTGGTGATGCAGGAATAGCGGCGTCCGCACCCCGCGCGCATCTGTCCATGCGTCTATTGGGCAGGGAGCCGCAGGATCGACTCTCCTGGCGACGGCGTTTACACCTGCCGACCGATCCGTCGGCCCGCCAAAGGGGTAATCCATGCTGCCGCGTCCGCGCTCCGATCTGAAGCCCAACACCGCTGATTTCGAACGCTTCCCGCTGGTCAAGCCGACCGGCTTTCGCGAGTACGACGCGCGCTGGCTGTTTCCCGAAGAGATCAACCTGATGGGCCTCACCGCGGTGGGGCTCGGCATGGCCACGCTGTTCGCCGAGCGCGGCGTCAAGAAGCGCCTTGTCGTCGGCCACGACTACCGCTCGTATTCCGCGTCGGTGAAGCAGGCGCTGATCAACGGCCTGCTGGCCGGCGGTTGCGAGGTGCACGACATCGGCCTCGCCCTGTCGCCGACAGCCTACTTCGCCCAGTTCGAACTGGATGTCGAAGGCGTTGCCATGGTCACCGCCTCGCCCAACGACAACGGCTGGACCGGCCTCAAAATGGGCTTGGCGCGTCCGCTCACTTTCGGTCCCGCCCAGATGAGCCGCCTGAAGGCGATCGTCCTCTCCGGCGCCTTCAAGGCCGCCGACGGCGCCGCCTACATCTCCGTCCCCGACATGGCCGGTCCCTCCATGAATGCGCC
>CAZOOS010000063.1:0-13168 GCA_964581475.1 uncultured Hyphomicrobium sp. | reverse complement strand
GTGTACGCCGGCGACATCGCGCGCGACCTCAAGCCCGTGCGCAACGCCAAGCCGCTGTGGTCGCGCTTTGGCACCTACATCGGCATCGCCCTGGGCGGCCTCGACATGTGGCTCAACACGATCATTCCGGGCGGGCTGCCGTTTACGCTGAAACACAAGAAACCCGACTACGCGACCCTCAAGCGTGCCGAGAACGCCGCGCCCATCACCTATCCCAAGCCCGACGGTGTCCTCACCTTCGATCGCCTGACGAGCGTGTCGTTCTCCGGCACCAACCACGAGGAGAACCAGCCGGTTCATCTTAAGCTTACCGACCCGGCCGTGCCGGTCGCCATCAACCTGCCGGAATTTGCGGAGCCTGCTCAGCGCTACTGTCCGGCTGCGGTCTACGAGATCGTCGTCGACACGGGCGGGGATCCGCGTTTTCAAATAAACGCGCAGAACTGCGTCCACTGCAAAACTTGCGATATCAAGGATCCGAGCCAGAACATAACCTGGGTCTGCCCCGAGGGTGGCGGGGGCCCAAATTACGCCGGAATGTGAGCCGCCTGGCGGCCGTTGAAGGGTTCTTTACGGCCGCCGTGGAATTTGCGGTTCAACGTTACCCACTGGGCGCATGTCGCCAAATCGCCGCGTTATTTGCTACGGTGGGCACTCTGGGAATCAGCCCCGTGCCTCCAAGAAGGATCAGTTTGAATGCGGGCCAGCCTTCGCAACGTGTTGCTTTCAACGGCAACCGCCATCGGCATGTTCACCGCCGGCCTCAGCGCCACTCAAGCTGCCAACGACTTCAGCACGGAAACTGACTCCCATTCGCTGCTCGGCAGCTACCTTGCCGCCAACGTCGCCAAGGGCGCCAACGACAACACCAGCGCCGCCGCCTTCTATCGCAGCGCCCTCGCGCTCGACCCCAGCAACGTCGTTCTCCTCGAGCAGGCCTTCCAGACCGAGGCCGCGCAAGCGCATTGGGACCGGGCCGTTCCGCTGGCCCGCGAGCTCGTCGCCAAAAGCTCCGAGAACCGCATGGCCTACCTGCTGCTCGGCATCGACAGCTTCAAGAACGGCAACTACATGCAGGCGGACGACGAGTTCCGCAAAGCTTCCGACGGGCCGATCGGAGAGCTGACGGCTGCGCTCGCCCGCGCCTGGGCCGCCGCCGCATCGGGCAATGCACAGCGCGCCTTGAAGCTGCTCGACCTGCCCAAGCAGGCCGAGTGGGCGCAATTCTATCTCAACTATCATAAGGCGCTCATCGCCGACGTCGCCGGCCTGCCGGAGGAGGCGCTCGCCGCCTACGAGCACTCCATGCGCCAGGATTCGACGACCATGCGCATCGCGCTCGCCTATGCTCGTCACGCGGCGCGCAACGGCAACGACAAGTTGGCCAAGGAAATCCTCGACGGCCAGACCGAGCGCTCGCAGGGCGAGCCGCACGTGCTGGTGCGCCAGCTGCGCGAGGAGATCGGCCCGGGCAAGAAGACCGATCTCTTGATCTCCACCGCCGCCGAAGGCATGGCCGAGGTGTTCTATGGCCTCGGCGAAGCGCTGACCAGCGAGGGTGGCCTCAGCATGGGCGTCCTCTATCTGCAGCTAGCCCTCTATGCCCAGCCCGACCACTCATTTGCGCTTGCCGCGCTGGCCAGCGCCTACGAAAGCGGCCAGCACTATCAGGCGGCCATCGACGCCTACGACCGCATTCCGGCGGGCACGCCGCTGCAGGCGGCGATCGACATCCGCAAGGCTTTCGACCTCAACTCGCTCGATAAGGTCGACGAGGCGAAGGTGATCCTCGACCGGCTGGCGAAAGAGAACCCGACGGACCTCAAACCGCTGGATGCGCTGGGCAACATCCTGCGCGCGCGCAAGCGCTACGGCGAGGCCGTCGACGTCTACTCCGCCGCCCTGAAGCTCATCCCCAAGCCGGACAAGCGCCACTGGAGCATCTTCTATTCGCGCGGCACCTGCTATGAGCGCCTGAAGAACTGGCCGGCCGCCGAAGCCGATCTGCAGAAGGCGCTGGATCTCTATCCGGAACAGCCCCTGGCGCTGAACTACCTCGGCTATAGCTGGGTCGATCAGAACCGCAACCTCAAGCAGGGTATGGCGCTGATCGAGAAGGCCGTGGCCCTGAAACCCGACGACGGCTACATCGTCGATAGCCTCGGCTGGGCGCACTACAAGCTCGGCAACTTCCCCGAGGCCGTGCGCTTCCTGGAGCGCGCCGTCGAGCTGAAGCCGCAAGACCCCGTGCTCAACGACCATCTGGGCGATGCCCTGTGGCGGGTCGGGCGCGAGCGCGAGGCGAGGTTCCAGTGGGACCAGTCGCTGACACTCGATCCCGAGCCGGAAGAGGTCGAGAAGATCCGCAAGAAGCTCGCCGAAGGCATGCCGCCGCCGGGGGCCGAGGCCCGCGCGCAGCAGCGCGAGACGATGCGCCGGGTGCAGCAGAAGAAGCGCAAAGAGACGAAGCTCAACCCGGCCCTCGTCGAATAAGCTCACTCCGAACGCGCTGAAATTATTGGCTAAGCGGCGCCCTGGGCGGTCGGCGCAGCGTGACGCGTCGACACCCGCGTCGCCTCGGCAAGGAACTCCTGGGCCAGATGCGAATTCCCTTGGCAGCTCTCCGTTGATCGGGGAGCCGTCTGGAGTTCGCAATGTTGAGAGTAGAACGCCTCGCCGCGCTCGGCGCCGTGGCCCTTTCCACCGCGCTCATTCCACTCGCTCCCGCAGCAGCCAAGCCGTTGCCCATCGCCTCGCCGGATGAGATGGAGTCGATGACGCGGCAGGTGGACTACAGGCAGTGCTACTGGGCCGACGGCTACCGCCTGTGCCGCACCTTCTATGTCGATGAGGCGGGCGACCGGGCGTCCGCTGCCCCCGACTACGGCTACTACGGCGCGCCCGGAATCTACCTCGGCGGTGACATGGGCGGCGGCTACCGGCCCGGCCGCAGCGGCATTCTCGACGACGGTGACGGCCAATAAGCACCGCCTGACACACGGAGCGCCGGATCGACTACAGTCGGCCTCGGAGGCTTTTCTCCGGGGCCGATGCACTTTCAGAGCCAAGACGATGTCGGCAATCATCGAGCGCGCGCGCGCCAAGATCAACCTGACGCTGCGCGTGCGCGGGCGCCGCGCCGACGGCTACCACCTGCTCGAGAGCCTCATCGTCTTCGCCGGCGCCGGCGATGTGGTGACGTTCGAGCCGGGCGGGCCGGTGGCCGTCCAGATGTCGGGTCCGTACGCTGCCGCCATCGCCGGCAGCAATCTCGTTGATACGGCACTCGCGGCTCTCGCCGCCGCCGATCCGATGCTGACCCTTGGCCGCGTCAGCGTCGACAAGCAGCTCCCCATCGCCGCCGGCATCGGCGGCGGATCGTCCGACGCCGCCGCGGTCCTGCGCGCCGTGCGCCGCACCAATCCTGCCAACGGCGTCGACTGGGACCGGCTGGCCGCCGGGCTTGGCGCCGACGTTTCGGTATGCCTCGTCGACCGCAGCTCGCTCGTCTGGGGCGTCGGCGAGCACGTCGAGCCGGTCGACGGTCTACCGCGGCTCTTCGCGGTGCTCGTCTGCCCGCAAAGCGCCGCGCCGTTCGGCAAGACCCGGTCTGTGTTCGGCCAGCTTGGCGTCGGCGAGGTGGCGACGGCAAAGCCGCCGGCGCCGCTTGCCGCCTTTGCCGATGCGATGGCCCTCATCGACTACATGCGCGGTGTCGGCAATGACCTGCGTGCGTCCGCCCACGCCGTGCTCCCCGACAGTGCCGAGGCAGAAGCGGCGCTGGGCGCCGAGGTGGAATGTCTGTACGTCAGCCTTTCCGGCGCGGGTCCGACCAGCTTCGGCCTGTTCCCCGATGCCGGTTCCGCCGCGGTGGCGGCAGAGCGCCTGCGGGCGCGCCACCCGCACTGGTGGATCGCCGCCACCACCCTCGGCGATTAGCTCGGCGTCAGCAGAAGAAGCAGTTGCGGCAGGCGGTGGCGGCTTCGTTGATCTGCCCGCTCATGATCTTCGAGTACTCGCCGAGCTTGCTCTTGAAGCGCTCGCAAACCGCCTTCTTGGCCTCGGGCTGGCCGTGCAGCGTCTCCCACTGCTTGAGATAGACGTCCTTTTTGGACTTGAAGGTGCCAAACACCTTCTTCAGCGAGGTTGGCTCGACGCACGTGCCGACCGCACGCCAGGCGCGCCGCTGCAGGTTGAGCTTGGTGCCGCAGAACTCCTGCAGCGCATCGACCGTGGCGTACTCGTCGACGAGCTTCCACAGGTTGGCTTGCTCCGCCTTGCTCATGTCGGCGATGCCGAGCTTGACGAGGGCGATGCCGCCCTGCGCCGGCGCGGGGGAAAGCAGGGGCAGCTGCGCCGCGGCGGCGGCTCCCGCGAGAAGGCAGGCGGCGACGGCGAGCCAACCGGCGTTGCCGACGAGGCGTCCGAGGGTATGGTGATACGAACGCACCGGCGTCTCCGATGTTCTAGTTGCGAAGCGTTGAATCCTAGGATGCCGGCCGGCGGGCGGCAATAAGGAGCGCAGTAGCCGGCGTTTTTTCAGTGCGAGCGATGCACGCAGAACCCGATCACGTCCAGCATGGCCACTTTTTCGGGGCGGTCGGGGAATATGGCAAGGGCGTCGTGGGCGATGGCGCCATAAGAGCGCGCCCGCTCCAAGGTCGCATCAATGGCCTTGTGCTGTTTCATCAGAGCCACGGCGCGTTGCAGGTCGCCGTCCTCGATCTTCCCCTCGGCGATGGTGCGGGTCCAGAACGAGCGTTCCTCCTCCGAGCCGCGGCGGAACGACAGGATCACCGGCAGGGTGATCTTGCCCTCGCGGAAATCATCGCCGGTCGCCTTGCCGAGATGGGCGCTGTCGCCGGCGTAGTCGAGTGCGTCATCGACGAGCTGGAAGGCGAGGCCGAGGTTGCGACCGTACGATTTGAGCGCCGTCTGTTCTGCCGCAGGCCGATTGGCGATCGCGGCGCCCACCTCCGCGGCGGCGGAGAACAGCGCCGCCGTCTTGGCGTTGATGATGGCGAGGTACTCGTCCTCGGTCGTCGTCGTATTGTTGGCTGCGGCGAGCTGCATCACCTCGCCCTCGGCGATAACCGCCGCGGCGTTCGACAGGATCTTCAACACGGGCAGCGAGCCGACGTCGACCAGCATGCGGAAGGCCTGGCCGAGCAGGAAGTCGCCGACCAGCACGCTCGCCTGGTTGCCCCACAGCATGCGCGCCGTCTGCTTGCCGCGCCGCAGTCCGCTCTCGTCGACGACGTCGTCGTGCAGCAGCGTTGCCGTGTGCATGAACTCGATCGCCGAGGCGGTGCGGATATGACCGTTGCCGCGATAGTCGCACAGTCTGGAGGCGGCGATGGCCAGCATCGGCCGCAGCCGCTTGCCGCCGGAATCGATGAGGTGATGGGCAAGCTCGGGGATCAGCTCGACGTCGGAAACCGCCTTGTCGAGGATAATGCGATTGATCGCCTCCATGTCGCCGGCGACGATGTCGAGCAACGGCTGCAGGCTTTCCGGGGCACTGCGCGCGGCGTCGAACTTTATGACTTGTCCCAAGGGCATCTTCCCGAGCTCTTGCCTGTTGGATTGGTATAGCGTTGTGGGCGGGGTGAATTCCAAGCAAACTTTGCCGCAAGGCCAAGACCCTTGATATTTGCCGCCCCATGTCCTCGCCCCCGAGCCCAAGTCCATGCGCGATCTCGTGACCACGAATGACCCGGTACTCCTCAGCTACCTCAAGGTTTTGCTGGAGGGAGCCGGCATCGAAACCGTGGTGTTCGATGACAACATGAGTGCCGTGCAGGGCACGCTGGGGGCCGTCGCCCAGCGGCTGGCGGTGCCGGCGGAGAGCTGGGAGGCAGCCCGCCGCCTGCTGGTGGAGGCCGACCTGGGCCAGTGGATGGTGAAGTCGTGAGCGCCGCCCCTGCAACCCATCTCGGTAGGGACGTTTCCGACGACGCCTTCCTCGGCGGCGCGCTCAGCATCCTGCAGCCGCGCAACGGCTATCGCGCCGGTCTCGACGCGGTGATGCTGGCGGCGGCTGTATCGGCCGGCTCCGGCCGGCCGTCGCGCGTGCTCGATGTCGGCGCCGGCGTCGGCACGGCCGGGTTGTGCCTGGCGCGCCGAGCGCCGTTCGCCGAGGTGGTCTTGCTGGAAAAGGAGCCGCAGCTTGCAGCGCTCGCGACGGAGAACGTCGCCCGCAACGATCTGGCAGGCCGCGTCCGCGTCGTCACTGGCGAGGTCGGCGCCCCGGCCGTGGAGCTGCGCGCGCTGGGGCTTGTCGAGGAGAGTTTCGCTCACGTCATGGCCAACCCGCCGTTCCACGATACCGATGCCGGCACCGTGCCGCCCGATGCGCTGAAAGCTGGTGCCCACGTCATGCCGGATGCCGAGCTCGACGCCTGGGCACGCCTCATGGCGCGCATGACGGCGCCCGGCGGTGAGGCGACGATCATCCACAAGGCGGACGCCCTGGCGCGGCTGCTTGCCGTGCTGGACGCACGCTTCGGCGCACTGAAGGTGCTGCCGTTGCATCCGCGAACCGGTGCCGCGGCGCATCGCGTGCTGGTGCAGGGCATCAAGGGCAGCCGCGGCCCCTTGCAGATCCTGCCGGGCTTCGTGCTGCACCAGGACGGCAATACCTTCACCGGCCCCGCACAAGCCATCCTCCGCCACGGCGCACCTCTGCCGATGTTTGCTGCAGGGTGAGCCCGCTTCACCTCTCCCTCCGGGAGAGGTGAAGTGGTTGCGGCCAGCGAGGCGTGCCCTAGCCGGGGCGCCTGCGATGGCCTAGAACGTGGTTTCACCCCGATCAGCAAGCTTCAGCAAGGTTGGCCCCGCATGTGGTTCTTTGGCCAAGGTCCCGTCGTTCCCGTGCTGCGCTTCTCCGGCCCCATCGGCATGGCGACGCCGCTCCGCCCCGGCCTCTCCATCGGTCACGCCGCCAGCGGCATCGAAAAGGCGTTCGAGTTGTCGAAGACGCCCGCCGTCGCCGTACTGATCAATTCGCCGGGGGGCTCGCCGGTGCAATCGAGCCTCATTTTCCGCCGCATCCGTCAGCTCGCCGAGGAGAAGAAGAAAACCGTCTATGTCTTCTGTGAGGACGTCGCGGCGTCGGGCGGTTACTATCTGGCGCTTGCCGGGGATGAGATTTACGCCGACCCCTCATCGATCATCGGCTCCATCGGCGTCATCTTCGCCGGTTTCGGCCTCGACAAGGCGATCGCCAAGCTCGGCATCGAGCGCCGCGTCTACACTGCCGGCGAGCAGAAGGACGCCCTCGATCCGTTCCGCCCGGAGAATCCGGCCGACATCGAGCGGATTAAGAGCGTGCAGCGCGACGTGCACGACGTATTCATCGGCATCGTCAAGGAGCGGCGCGCCGGGCGTCTGCGGGGCGCCGACAGTGAGCTTTTCTCCGGTGCCTTCTGGTCGGGTCCCAAGGCGCTCGAGCTGGGCCTTATTGACGGCATTTCCGACGTCCGCTCGAAGATGCGCGAACTGTACGGCGACAAGGTGCGCCTGAAGGTCGTCCCGCTGGATAAAGGCGGTCTCCTGGGCCGCCTTCGGCGGTCGACATCGGCGGCGGGTTACGAGGAATTAAGGACTGGGCGTCTTGCCTTCGCCAACGATCTGATATCCGCTGTCGAGGCCCGGTCGCTGTGGTCGCGTTTCGGGCTGTGACCTGCGATAGAAGGGCGCCGTTGCAGAGGGAGTGTCGCCGATGCCCCACGTCATGTTTGCGGTGCTTGTCGGAGCCGGCATCGGTGCCGGCATGAAATGGCTGGCGCGGGAAATGGCGCGCGCCGCGGACGCCGCGCGCATGGCGCACGATCAGATGTCTCAGCCCCCCCTGAAGGTGGCGCCGAAGGATCTCGGTACACTGGAGTGGGATGCCGATGCCGGCGTCTATCGCCCGGGCGGCCGTCAAAACGGCTGACCCTACACTTTCTCACCTGTATGCACGGACCGCCCGAGAGGAAATCCATGGCCGCCGATCCTGAATTGCTTGCCGAAATCGACAATCGCATCGCCATCCTGCGCGACAACCTGCGCGAGCTGGTTGAGCAGGCAGCCGCCTATTCGGGCGCAGCCGACGAGAGCCGCACCGCCGATCGCATCGCCGATCAGCAGGCCAAGCTCGACGCCCTCATCGCCGAGCGCGACAAGCTCGTTAAGTAGCGAACGGTCCTACCCGTTGAGCTGATAGGTGTGCGCCAGCCAGCGATAGCCGCTGCCGAGGCGCTCGACGTAGCCGATGGATGGGAACGGCATGTGATACCCGCTGACCGGTATGCGCTCGGCCGCCGCCAGCTCGTAGATGCGCCGCCGCGTCGCCGCGCCCTTTTCCTTGTCGACGTCGAACGAGCAGTGCCAATCGGGGCGCGCCAAGGACGCGACCTGGTGATGGGCACAGTCGCCCCAGAACAGCATGCTCTTGCCGTCGCTCTCGATGTCGAAGGCAAGGTGGCCCGGCGTGTGGCCGTATGCTTCGCGCGCGCGGATACCCGGCACCACGTCGTCGCCCGGCTTGAGGAAAGTGATCTTCTCGGCCAGCGGCACGACGTTGGCGCGGAATAACGAAGCCAGTTTCTCGACCTCGCCGGTGAATTTGCCTTCCGGCGCCCAGAAGTCGTACTCGGTGGCGCCGATGGCGTAGCGGGCGTTGGGGAACAGGGGCTTGCCATCTTCCATGACGCCGCCGACGTGGTCGGGGTGACCGTGCGACAGCACGACGACGTCGATCTGCTCGGGCGTAATTCCCGAGTCAGCCAGCTGCGTCGCCAGCCAGCCGCCGCCAGGCCGCGGCACGAAGCCCTTGGCGCCGTTGCCCGTGTCGAAAATGACGAGCTGTTTGCCGGTGTTGACGATCATCGGCGTGAAGCCGGGCTGATACTTGTCGGGCGGCAGGAGATTGTCGCGCATCAGTTGCTCGACCGCCGCCCGCGTGGCGTTGCCGCCGACGATGGGAAACGGTCCAGGGATGAACGCATCCGAATCCGACGTCATCGTCAGCTCGAAGGCGCCGAGCTTGAAGCGGCACCAGGTCGGCTGCTTGGCGCCGAGCAGCGCCCCGATGGCGTGTGCGGGCGAGGTGAGCAGCAGGGCGGGAATTCCCGACAGCAGCGGCGCCGCGGCCAAGCCCGCGGCCGAACCCAGCAAGCGCCGCCGGCTGAGGCCTGGCCCCGCCGTCGGCTCGGTTTGCATATTGCCGTTCTGCCTCGTTGCCACTGCGTCCATCCTCTGCGACCCTGGATATTGACCAGACGGGAGCCTACGGATGCCCGGCCCGTGCCGCTTGAACGAACGTGCTGCGCCTCGGCGTCCATCGCTTTGGCACGTCGATGATGGCTGGGCCCTGTTTGCGGGACCGCTGCAGCACAACGACAGTCACGCGCACAGCACCGCCGTCTTCCTCGCCGGCCTCTACGGCACCTTTCGCTTGCGCATTGCCGGCAGCGGCTGGCTCTCCTGCCGCAGCGCCGTCATCCGCGCCGGCACGCCCTACGAGTTCGACATCGGCGGCGATCCGTTGGGCGTTTTCTACCTGGAGCCAAGCGTTGCCGGCGCCGACGCTCTGGCCCCGCTGGTCGCCGGTGCGCATGAGGTCGACGGTGCGCTCGTCGGTCATGCCGACGCGCCGTTGCTGCGCTCCGCCTTCGAGCAGCGCCCCGCTGGGGAAGCACTGCGCGCGGAGGTCGGCGATGTGGTCGCGCATGCCAAGCGGACGTCACGCCGCATCATCGACGTTCGCATCTCCCGCTCCATCGAGACATTGCAGGCGGCAACCAATACCGTCTCGGTGACGCAGGTTGCGGCCTCGGCGGGCCTGTCGGCGTCGCGCTTCCAGCACCTGTTCACACGCGAGGTCGGAGTTCCCTTCCGCCGCTATCGCGCCTGGCAGCGCCTGCGGGGCGCCATTCGCGAGGCGGCGCTGGGGAGCAATCTCACCACGGCGGCGCATAGCGCCGGCTTCGCCGATCAGGCGCACTTCACGCGCGAGTTCCGCCGCACCTTCGGAGCCCCGCCGTCGCGTGGGCTCTGACGCTGCACCGCAGCGAAGGCACCATTCTGCTCCGGCCGTCCATTATTCGATTGTCGCACACGTTGCCGCCTGCTTGGATCGACGGCGTTCAATTCCGTTGCAGGGAGCGGAGCTATGAGTTTGCGTGGTGTGCGTACGGCAATTGCTGCCGTGATCGTGGTGGCCTCGATGCAGCCGGCAATTTCAGCCGAGTGGTGGATGCTGCAGAACACCGATGACGGACGCCAGTGCGGGCCGCCCCTCGAGGCCGACGGCGTCGTGCTGACGCCCGACGAGATCCTCAACCGCTTCGAGGAATGCAAGCTGATGGACGAGACGCCATCACTGGATCTCAACAACGTGATGGTCGCCTGCGAGGGCAACCTCAACCAGGTCTTCATCTTCACCAAGACTAAAGAGGGCTGCGAGGCGCTCGCCAAGGAATAAGCGCAGCCCCGGGCTGATCGATCCGCGCCCCCCGCAGTCGTGCTGTTGAAAATCTGTGCGAAGACTATCGTGGCTGCGCGGCAACGCTGGGTTGTGCTCATGCGCACGGCCACTGTTAAACGTGTGCGAATCATTCGATTAACAATGTGTAAAGAACGCCATTCGCCAGTGGCGCGTGCTGGCCGCGAAGGGCTCGGGCCTTGTGGAAAACAATCCACAAGCGGGACTCTTTGGAGGATGCCGTGCCGGCACCTTCTTGTCGTTCGACCGTCAGCCGATCTCTTGTCTCAGCCGCCGCGGCCGCCACGCTCTGCTTGGCAATGAGCGGCGAGGCTCGCGCATCCGCCGGCTGCGACGCGGTCAATGCCGGCGCCTACAACGTGACTAACCTCAACGCCAACATCATAGGGACGGTCAGCAATTTCAGCGTCGGGGATCAGCTCACTTTTGTCATTAGCGCATCAGCCGACGGTGGGTTCATTCTGATTGGTACGGCTCCAGTCCTGAACGTACAGGTCACGACCACGCCCACCACATGGCCCTACACAATAACGGGTGCCAACGGCGATACCACGCTTCTAGCTTTCTACAGTCCCACCGGTTCATCCGAAACAATTACCGTGACGGCAACGTGTACGCCCGCATCCCCGGTCTCGGGCGCCGAAGCCTCGCAGGCGGTGACGAAAGGTTTCCTGCTGTCGCGCATCAACGGCATGCTGCTCAACTCGCCGGGCGCCATGAGCCTGCTCAACCGCTCCAACAGCAGCGTGCCGCGGCAGGTCGCCGCCGCCAACAGTGCGACGAACGTCGCCAGCAACGCCGCCGCCTTCGGCAGCGCCATGGGTCTCGGCACCGGCCTCGGCCATGCGATGGGGCTCGGCGCCAGCCGCTTCGATGACGCCGACCCCAGCCCGGCCGGCGCGCAGAGCATCCAGTTCTCCAACAGCCTCAGCCAGATGCGCCGTGCCGCGGCGCAGTCGCAGATGCACAAGGAGCGCATGGCGCTCGGCGCCGGGGACGGCGGATCGCTGCCGCTCGCCTACGAGACAGCCTCGCCGTGGGACATCTGGGTGGAGGGCCGCTACTCGGCCTTCGACGATGACGCCGGCAACCTCGACCGTGATGGCCACGTCGGCTTGCTCTACGTCGGCGGCGACTATCGCGTCGCCGAGAACCTGATCGTCGGCGCCCTTGTCCAGTTCGACTGGTCGAAGGACGACAGCAGCGTGCTTGCCTCCAAGGTCGACGGCAACGGCTGGATGATCGGCCCCTACCTGTCGATGCAGGTGCACGACAACATCTACGTCGACCTGCGCGCCGCCTGGGGCCGCTCCAACAACGACCTGACGCTCGGCACCGTCACCGGCGGCTTCGACACGAGCCGCTGGCTGGTGAAGGGCACGCTGGCCGGCAACTGGCTGCACGAGGCTTGGCGCTTCACGCCGTCGGCGGAGCTGGCCTACGTCGAGGAGAGCGCCGACGCCTTCACCAACTCGGCCGGCACTTTCGTGCCCGGCCAAGACGTCTCGCTCGGCCGCCTGCAGTTCGGCCCCGAGGTTGGCTACCGCTTCGCTCACTCGGCCGACACGTTCATCGAGCCGTTCGCCGCCATCAAGGGCGTGTGGGACTTCGACAACCCCAATGTCGCCATCATCGACGGCTTCGTCGTCGGTCCCGGCGACTTCTGGGGGCGCCTGGAAGGCGGCCTCAACGTCGTGTCGAGCGATGGCGTCGTCGTGCGCGGCCTTGCCTCCTGGGACGGCGTCGGCTCCGACGACTACTCCGGCTACACCCTGCAAGGCGTCGTCAACGTCCCGCTGAATTAGCCTGTCACCCACAACTCTCATCGGGTGACAGGGACGTCGATCTGCGTATAGTGCGGCCGAATTCGCAGAGGCCGCACGCCACCCATGCCCACCAGCGCCGCCACCAAGTCCGCCCGCGCGCCCGCGACCGATGTCGTGCCGCTGCAGCCCAATAAATCGTTCCAGGATCTCATCTTCGCCCTGCAGCGCTTCTGGGCGGAGCAGGGCTGCGTCGTGCTGCAACCCTACGACATGGAGGTCGGCGCCGGCACCTTCCACCCGGCGACGACGCTGCGCGCGCTCGGCCCCAAGCCGTGGAACGCCTGCTACGTACAACCCTCGCGGCGACCGAAGGACGGCCGCTACGGCGAGAACCCCAACCGCATGCAGCACTACTACCAGCTGCAAGTGATCATGAAGCCGGCCCCCGCCGACATGCAGGAACTGTATCTCGACAGCCTGCGCCGCATCGGCCTCGTCCCCGAGCTCCACGACATCCGCTTCGTCGAGGACGACTGGGAGAGCCCGACCCTGGGTGCCTGGGGGCTCGGCTGGGAGGTGTGGTGCGACGGCATGGAGGTGACGCAGTTCACTTACTTTCAGCAGGTCGGTGGTTTTGATTGCGAGGTCGTCTCGGCCGAGATCACCTACGGTTTGGAACGCCTGGCCATGTACGTGCAGGGCGTCGACCGCGTGTTCGATCTGTCGTTCAACGGCCGCTCGGACGCGCGCAAGCTGTCGTACGGCGACGTGTTTCTGCAGGCCGAGCAGGAGTACTCGCGCTTCAATTTCGAGTACGCCGACACGGGCCTGCTGCTGGCGCACTTCAACGACGCGGAGAAGGAGTGCAAGGCGCTGCTGGCGGCGGGCGAGAAGGATGGGCGCCACGAGA
>CAZOOS010000062.1:0-13214 GCA_964581475.1 uncultured Hyphomicrobium sp. | reverse complement strand
GACCCCCAGATTAGGAATCTGGTGCTCTATCCAGCTGAGCTACGGGGCCGATTTGGCTCTATCGCCAATAGATTGAGTTATAATGCTTTTATCAATCCGCCAAGCGCGCCGAACAGCCACTGGCGCGCTGCTGATAACACATCTCATGCTCGGCCGCGACTTTGGTTGACGGCCTGACGCCTCGATCAATTTCGTCACCTCGCTCGCCGCCCTTGCTCGACAACCACCTCATGCCGCTCACGGGCAGGCTGGACCGGCAACTGGTACCGCTCCCTTGACGACCGAATTCCAGACGGCGAGATCGGCGGCGAGCTTGCCGTTGACGAGCAGGAAAGCCGCCAGGTCCAGGGCGCGGCGGTTCTCGTCCGTCAGCACGAAGTCCGTGCGAATGCCCGAAAGATGATCGCGCATGCTGGCCCGCAGCGCCTGCCAGCCGTCCGCAATGCCATTGAGGCGCGCCAGTTCCTCGAGCCGCTGGCCGGCTGAGGTGAGGCTCGCGCCGTATTGACTTTCGAAGTCGGGGTTCATGATATCGCGCAGCCCGAGTCGGATGATGAGCGGGCGCAGCGTGAGGCGCCCATCCTCGAACATGTTGTCCCACGAGCCCTTGGCCGCCGGCCCGCACGTTCCCTTGCGCTGCGTCAAGGACGTTTCCCAGTTCATATTGATCTGGTCCGTCTCCACGCCGGTCCCCTCCAGGAACTTCCAGCCGAGGTCCTGCATCAGGGCGACGGCGCTTTCGATCGACTCGACCCCGTGGCCGAAGACGGTATTGACCCAGGCATAGCGCTCTTCGTCGCCCCGCTGCTGGAAGCGCGAGCCGTTGGTGTCAAGACGATCGAGCGAGGCGTCGATCGAGATGACAAGCACCCGGTGTGGTCCCTTGCTCGCAGCGAGTTCTGCACGTAGCTGGCTCATCAGCGTCAGCAGCCCGGAGTTGTCGGCAAGTGCTCCGTCAGCCAGGAAGATGCGACTGCCTTGGAACAGGATTTTCGTTCCGCAATGGCGCAGGGCGACGTTGGGATAAGCGAACGGAAAGGCGGAGGACGCCGTCACTGCGTCGGCGATCTTGACGCTCTTGGGCGCAACCTGGACGAAGCTGAGATCGTTCTGGCTGGTCAGCTCCTGCGGTGCGCTGAGCTTACCCCAGGCGTTGCGCGGCTGATAAAACCAGGTGTTGATGTAGTGCCGCGAAAAGACGAAGCGCACGTGGTTGGCGACGTCAAAGGCATTGAGATAAAGCGCAGGCCGGTCGGGCAGATCGCCGAGCGTCGCACCCTTGTAGAGTGTCGCATCGTAGTCGTCGCGCGCGAGCAGGCCGCGGTGATAGCTCGTCAAGAGATACTTGGCCCAGATGCGCGGGTCAGCGAGCGCGCGCTCGTACCATTGGCGCAGGCGGAAACTCAACGCCATCTTATCGACGAATGTCGACCACGCCTCTGCATCCGCGTCGGCGGCGCGCAACTCGGCGCCATTGGCAACGAAGTAGCTGCCGGCGAGCGCGCCGCCTGACACGGCTGAAACGGCATCGAGTTGATCCAGGATGCTGTGCGCGTCCTGCGGCTCACCCGTCTCCGCTCGCACGCCGCTGCGGCGCATCTCCCGAAGTACCGCTGCCGCGAGATAAGCCGCGCGGCTGCCGCCTCCGGAGGCGGCGAGACCCACCACCGTTCCGTTGGCCTCGAACTGGGCAAACGGCTTTGGATCGTTGAGGTCGATACCGCCGTCGATACAGCTGCCGATAGGCTCGAAGCCCGGAACCAGGACCAGCGCGCGGACAGCGACGACCGCGACGACAACGAACCCGATCACAGCGAGGCTGCGAACTAAGGTTTTGAGCATAGACGAACCCCCGTCGACCCCAGCCAGAGTTGCAGGGCGGAGTCGGCGGGGCAAGTGGCACCTGGGCGTTGACGATGAAGTTCTATCGCCATCGGTCACCTCCGTTTCTGCTGCTGCAAACGAGCGACGGACTCCGACGATCCTGTCGAAATAATGCAATCTAAGGTTGCATGCTGAACGGGAGGCAGGTTATGGGAGCATGAGATCAACCGGGGGCTGGGGACGTGCCGCGCGTGCGCATCGAATGGGTGCCCGTGCAGATGTACGGACTCGGCCGGCTCGGCTTTGATCATCTGCAGCTCACGTTTGAACCGAGCGAAGGCGGTCTTGCCCCGCAGGACGATTGGTTCGTCATGGAGGGCGTGCGCGACCGGACGAGTGCCGGCACCTTCCTTGGTATCGAGGGCGCCGATGGCCGCACCACGCTGGCAACCGCCAATCTCGCCGCGCGCGGTGATCTAGCCAGCAAGATCGGCTTGCCCGATCATCGTGGTAGCCGGCCGCTGCCCTATGGGGGCGATGAATTTGGCGCCTGGGAAACGATGTCGAGCTATGCGCGCGACATCGAGGCGGAGGACTATCCCTATATCGCCTTCGCGCTTCCCAATTCGCCGACTCCGACGATCAATTCCTCTTCGGCCATCGCCTCGCTCATCCACTATTCGGGTCTCGATCCGACGCAGCAGCTACCTTACGGCATGCACGTGTCTCCCGGACTTGCGACCCTGCTCGGCACCGGCGCCGACGACCGCATGCGCGCCGAGCACGGTTTCACGACGCTGCTCGGTGGGCGCGGAGCCGATTGGTTCGAAGGTGATGCCGCGGGGCGGCAGACCGAGAAGTTCTACGGCGGCGAGGGCGACGACGTGTTCCGCTGGTCGCCGGGGTTCAACATCGTGCATGGCGGCCAGCAGCTGCTCGACTACGCCGCCGACGGCACCGACGTCATCGACTATTCCGGCGCCGGTGAAGTGACGATCAGTTTCAATCGCCACTGGCTCGCGCACCGGGTGCCTAACTTCGTCGCCGTATCGGAGCATGGCATCGACCATCTGTTCTCGGTCGAGCGCATCCAATGGAATGCCAAAACCGACCGCATCGTGCTGGGCAATGGCATCGATCTGCTGGAGGACGATCGGGTTCTGCAGCCGAGCAGCTCCTTACCGGACCCGCATACGCGCGTCGCCACGCTGGTAGCCGCCAGCCCGCGGCCGCTCGACGTAGTCGTTATCGACGCGCCGGACGCTACCGGCTTCAACGAGCTGCTACTCGCGGGCGGCATCGCGCCGGGCGACGTCGAGGTATTGCGCACCGCGGCCGACGATCTCATCCTCGCCGTGGATGGCAGCGAGATCGTCGTGCAGCATTTCTTTGCAGCGCCCGGCATGGGCATCGACCGGGTGGCCTTCGAAAGCGATGCGGCATGGTCGCGCGAGGATCTGCTGTTCCGCGCCGTCGATGCGCCGGCTGCGGCGGACTTCGCAGATGCGCCTCTCTGGCTCGGATTTGACGCCGCTTCAGACCCTGCGCTGCCACCCGCCTGGCACGTCGAGCTGCCGCCGGTGGCTCTCTTCTGACGAGCTTTCCGCGCCACGCGGCCGTATGCTGATGGCGGGGGAAGCTCGGGACGATGCGTGCTGGCGTATTCCACCTGCCGCCGACCGTGGCCGCAGCAGCATTGCTGGCGGTCGCCTTCGGCGTTGCCGCCGCGGTCGCCGCGGAGAGGGCCGGTGAGCCACAAACCTGCACGCTGCAAGCCGGGCCGACCCGCTCGGTCGTCCGCGTGCTCGACGCCGAAACCGTGCTGCTCGACGACCATCAGGAGGTGCGCCTCATCGGGGCGCTGGCGCCGCGCTCGCCGGACCTCGGCCCGAGCCCGCAGCCTTGGCGCCCCGAGGAAGAGGCGGCCGCGGCGCTGCGCGCGCTGGTCCTCGGGCGCTCCGTCTCGTTGGCAACGTCCGGTCGCCTGACGGATCGCTATGGTCGCCGGCTCGCGCACCTCTTCGTCGAGCAGGGCGGCGAGCGCGTGTGGGTGCAGGGCGAGATGCTGGCCACGGGGCACGCCCGCGCCTATGGCCTTCCCGGCAGCTATGCCTGCATGCCGGAGATGTTGGCGCACGAGCGCGTCGCGCGCCAAGCCGGCAGCGCCCTGTGGAGCAATGCGGCCTACACGGTGCGATCGGCGCGGCGAACCCGCGAGTTGATGCGCCGGCGCAATTCCTACGAGATCGTTGTCGGCAAGATTGCCAAAGTCGCGGTGACCAAGGCGCGCACCTACATCAACTTCGGTGCCGATTGGCGACAGGACTTCACCGCCGGCATCGAAGGACGCGTTCTGCGAGCCAATCCCGAATGGGGGAAAACGCTGGCCTCGCTCGAGGGCAGGCGCGTCGAGGTGCGCGGCTGGATTCAGTATCGCAACGGGCCCTACATCGACATCGAGGATCCGAGCCAGATCGCGCCGGTTGATGAGACGCTGCCCGGGCGCTCGCCGTCGCCTGCCGGCGCCACGACCAGCAGCGACCGCGACGAGCAACAGGCGCCCGAAAAGGAAAAGCGCCCGGCACCAGAAGCACCGAGCGCTCTCGATCTGTAGTGCGCCGCCCTTATCAGGCGGCGCGCGTCTCCGCGTCTCCGCCGCTCTCTGCCTCGGCAGCGAGCCGGCGACCGCGTGCGCTCTTGGAGAGCACGTCGGTGATGCGCTGCACGGCGCCGCGTTCGTCGAGCTTCTCGACGGCCGCGATCTCGCGCGCCATACGGTCGAGCGCGTCCTCATAGAGCTGGCGCTCGGAGTAGGACTGCTCGGGCTGCGCCTCGGAGCGATAGAGGTCGCGCACCACCTCGGCGATCGAAACGAGATCGCCGGAGTTGATTTTGGCGACGTACTCCTGGGCGCGGCGGCTCCACATCGTGCGCTTGACGCGGGCGCGACCCTTCAGGGTCTCCATCGCCTTCTTGACGACCGGCTCTTCGGCGAGCTTGCGCATGCCGACGCTGGCCAGCTTGCCGGTGGGCACGCGAAGCGTCAGCTTCTCTTTCTCGAAGTTGATGACGAACAGCTCGAGAGCCATGCCGGCGATCTCTTGCTCCTCGATGCCGACGATCTTGCCGACACCGTGAGCGGGATAGACGATAAACTCGCTCGCCTTGAAGCCGTGGCGCTGGCTCACGGGCTTCTTCTGCGCGTTGATGAGCTGGCGCGCCGCTGCCGCCTTCTCGGCGACGGCCTTCGGCGTCATCTGCGTCTGCTGCGAGACGGGTGCAGTGATCTTCTGACCGGACGGCTTGACGGCGGCCGCAACGGCACGCACCGGCGCGGCCGCTGACTTCGCGGCCACAGCCTTATGCGCAACCTTCAGCACCGGCTTCGCAGCCTGCTTGACGGGGGCGGCCGTTCCTGCTGTCTTCGCTACAGGCTTCTTGGCCTTGACGGTTGAGGGCCCCTTCGCTACCGGCTTCTTCGCGACAAGCTTCGCTTCCGAGCGACCCGGCTTTTTCGCAGCGGTTAGCTTGCGGCCGACCTTCTTTGCGGCGGCAGCCGTAGACTTCGCCGAGCGGGCGGCAGGCGCCTTTTTCTTTTCAGCCATAGGGGTCGTCTCACTTTCTCGTCGGGGTGCGGACTAGCAGCGATGCGCGTTAACCCGGCACGCCAGCACGACTGCTGCCGTTCCGAGGGGATATGGTGGACCGAACGCGCTTGCGGAAGCGGCAGACGATCTCTTGTTTTGCTCCGAGTTGGTCAAACCCGCCTCGTTGTCGGACCGCAGAAAGGCCCGACCATTGCCGAAACGGCAAAGCGGATGCTCTTTGTTCGCTCCTGTTCCGACTCTGTACCGGGCTTTAGTCGTCATCTAGGAAGAGCGTAACATAAATTTCACTGAAAATGAAGGGTCGCCCTTCAGCAGGGTATGGGGCGCCTTACCTGGCAGGCCCGAATACCGAGCAATCCGAAAAGGGTGCGAAAAGGTTGCGCATTTTGCCGCAAGCACGCGGCGGGTGCCTCAGGAACCCTGTTCAGTCGCCTGAACCCGGTTCAGGCGAGAAGTATTTGGCGAACTTGTCGCCCTCGTCCTTGTGGGCATCGGCGTCCGGCAAGGCATCCTTTTTGGAGGTAATGTTCGGCCAGCTCTCGGAGAACTTCCGGTTGAGCTCAAGCCACATCTCCAACCCAGGCTCGGTGTCGGGCTTGATGGCATCGACAGGGCATTCAGGCTCGCACACCCCGCAATCGATGCACTCGTCGGGGTGTATGACGAGCATGTTCTCGCCCTCGTAGAAGCAATCGACGGGACAGACCTCGACGCAATCGGTGTATTTGCACTTGATGCATTTTTCGTTGACGATGTAGGTCATTACTTGATCCGGCTTGCTCCCCGTTGCCGCCGAGCAGCGGGAGCTGCATGCATTCTAGGAAGGCGGCTGTCGATCGGGGCGGCTCCGGCGCCATCCGCTGATATCAACGGATCTTGCCACTGAGGCGGTCGATCTCGCGTCGCTCTTTCTTGGTCGGTCGCCCGCTCCCCACGGGCCGTCCGACCGCACTTACCCCGTTCGGGCGCCATGCGGCGCCAGGCGGCGACGATGACGGTTGAGGTTTGATGACATCGCCCTCGACTGTCAATTCCTCATAGAGCGCCCGCACCGCGGCAGAAGGGCCCCGCCGCTCGCCAATCCCCAGAACTCGTATGAGCTGGATGCGGCGATTGAGGTTGAGCGTCAGGACATCGCCCGGGCGCACGGTCTGAGCCGGCTTTTCGACGCGCACGCGATTGAGCCGGACCTTGCCGGCCGTGACGATGTCGGCGGCCAGCGTGCGTGTCTTCACGAAGCGAGCGAACCATAGCCACTTGTCGAGCCGCTGCGTGCCCGGCGCGGCCGACGCATCGCCTGCCACGCCGCCGCTCAAGTACTGGTCTCCTTACCGCGCTTGGCGAGTTCATCGCGCAGCGCGCCGAGGGCGGCAAACGGCGAATCGGGATCCGCCCCGCCGCGCCGCGGAGGAGCGGCGGTGTGCACCTCGGTCTTGCGGCGGTGATCGTCGCGGCGATCGTCGCGACGCGGACGGCGGTCGGCCTGCTGGCCGCGTCGATGCTGTCCGGCTTCGCGATTGCGATCACGCTCGCCGCCGCGCTCCCTGCCGTGGGGACGCCGGTCATCCTTGCGATCGGGCTTATCCTCGCGTGCTGGCGCGGGGGGCTTATCACTTGGTGCCGTGCCGACCACCGCGGCGGCCTCGGGCTTAGCTTCGACAGCCGCGGCCGGTGCGCGATCCACGGAGCGTTGACGGTTGCGCTGGCTGCGATCGGGCCGGCGCTCGCCGCGCGGATGACGGCGCGGGCGCCAGATATCCTCGTACTTCGTCTCCGCCGGAGCGACATCGGCGGCGCCTTCGGCTGGCGCGCCAGCCTCGGTCGGGGAAGCGGTGGTCTCGGCTACGATCGGCGCCACCTCGATAGGTACCGCTTCGGCAGGCACCGTCTCGGCAGCCGCGGATTCGGTGCCAGTGGCTTCGCCGCTCGCGGAATTCGCCACCTGCGGACTGGCGGCCGCGCCGCTCTTGATTGGCCGGCGATCGAGACGGAAGCCCAGCGCCTTCAGCACGCCGCCAAGCTCGTCCGGCGAGCAGCCGAGCAGCGACATCATCTCAGGAATGACGGTGAACCCACCATCGCCGGCGGCGCCCTTTGGCGGCGTCGCACCGTTGGTGCCGCGCCACGCCAGCAGCGGCCGGATCAGATCGGCGAGGCGCTCGAGCATGTCGAGGCGCACCGCGCGCGGACCGCACACGTGATAGCCATAGGCCCGGTAGAACGCTTCGGGGCAGGCCGGATCGGGCGTGAATGAGGTGAGCCCGGCGCGTGGCGGCTCCGGCAGCGCGTCGACGGAAAGTCCGTTGGCGCCCGCGTTCTTTAGCGACCAGAGCGTCAGCACGAGCTCCGCCGCCGCCGGCTTGAGCAGCACCGGGAAGTAGATATTGAAGGCGCCGAAACGCACGCCGTACTTGCGCAGCTGCGCGCGCGCATTCTGGTCGAGGGACTTGATCTCCTCGGCGACGGTCTCGCGACGCAGCACGCCGAGGCTTTCGCGCAGCCGGAAGGCAATGCCGCGCGCCAATCCGGCGATGTCCTCGGCCTTGCCGATCTCTACCAGCGGCTTCAGCTTCTCGGCAATGGCCGCCTCGAGCCAGGCTTCGAGCCGCGCCTGTACCTTCTCGCGGTCGGGCCCGGACAGATGCTCGTCAACCAGCAGCGAAACGGTCGGCTTCAGCGGATCGTCGGTCGCCTCGATCTGCCCCAGCTCCTCCTCGCGCCACATGATGCGCCCGCGGCGGTCGAGCGACAGCGCGTCAGACTGCGCGGCAGCGACGCGTCGCGCCCGCATGCCGAGCTCGCGCGCCAGTACCTGCGCGGCAGCGCTGCGCGTTGCCTTGCCCTGAATGCCCTCGGCCCCCGGATCGAGCTGGAAGCGGAAGCCGCGCAGGCGTCCGACGAAGTGGTTCTCGACGTTGATCGCGCCGTCGGCGGCGATCTCGGCGTGCAGTTCGTCTTTGTCTCGCATGCCCTTCATCAGTGCGCTGGTGCGTCGGTCAACGAAGCGTTGCGTCAATTGCTCGTGCATGGCATCGGACAGGCGATCCTCGATCTCGCGCGTCTTGCCCTGCCAATGCTCGGGATCCTTCAGCCACGCGGCACGGTTGGAGACGAAGGTCCACGTGCGGATATGCGCGATCCGGTTGGCGAGCGTGTCGATGTCGCCGTCGGTGCGGTCGGCGAGAGCCACCTGCTTGGCGAACCAGTCTTCGGGAATGCGCTCCTCGGGGCTCATCAGGTACCCGTAGATCGAGGCAACGAGCTCGGCGTGGTTCTGTCCCGAAATCTTGCGATAGTCGGGAATCTGGCAGACCTCCCACAGCTTGCCGACGGCAGCCGGCGCCGTCGCCATGGCGGCGATGTCGCGGTCGGCGCTAATGGTTTCGAGGACGATGACATCGTCGGCCGAACGCGCCCGCACGAGGCGCTGAATGTTCGGCATCTCGCGCAGCGACTGCTTTAGGCCTTCGAGCGTGCGGGTATCGAGCTCGCGATTACGCCACTGCAGAACGCGCACGCTGTCGAAGTTGTGCGTCTCCAGCCGCTCGATCGTATCGTTGTCGAGCGGCTCGGCGGTGCCCGTGACGCCGAACGTTCCATCGTTCATGTGGCGGCCGGCGCGGCCGGCGATCTGGCTCAGCTCCGACGGCGTCAGGTTGCGGTGGTTCTGCCCGTCGAACTTGCGCGTCGCCGAGAAGGCAACGTGATCGACGTCGAGATTGAGCCCCATGCCGATGGCGTCGGTGGCGACGAGGAACTCCACGTCGCCCGATTGATAGAGGGCCACCTGGGCGTTGCGCGTGCGCGGCGACAGGGCGCCGAGCACGACGGCGGCGCCGCCGCGCTGACGGCGGATCAACTCGGCGATGGCGTAGACCTCGGCCGCCGAGAAGGCGACGACCGCGGTACGCTGCGGCAGGCGCGTAATCTTCTTCTGGCCGGAGTAGGAGAGCTTCGACAGTCGCGGGCGCGAGATGAAGTTGGCGCCGGGAATGAGATCGGCGATCGCCTCGCGCATCGTCTGCGCACCGAGCAGCAGCGTCTCGGAGCGGCCGCGCGCATGCAGCAGCCGGTCGGTGAAGACGTGCCCGCGCTCGGGATCGCCGGCGAGCTGAATCTCGTCGATGGCGAGGAAATCGACATCGATGTCGCGCGGCATCGCCTCGACCGTGCACACCCAATAGCGCGCCCGCTCCGGCTTGATCTTTTCCTCACCGGTGATCAGCGCGACCTTGTCGGCGCCGACGCGGTTGGCGATTTTGTCATAGACCTCGCGCGCCAGCAGGCGCAGCGGCAAGCCGATCATGCCGCTTTCGTGGCCGAGCATGCGCTCGATGGCGAGATGGGTCTTGCCGGTATTGGTGGGCCCGAGCACCGCCGTAACGTGGCGAATGCGCGTTTCGAGGTCGCTGCCCATCTGAACTCCTCATATCTCTCGCAATGGCATTGCAGAGACGTCCACCGAGATCAAGGGCATGATTGCCTTGGAGTGCCCGCAAAAACTGCGCCTATTGTAGTCGTCTTGCGGCCCGATGGCGATTGCTCGAGGGCAGTTGTCCGCCGCCTATCAGCGCAGGGCTATGCGCTGCTGGTCCGGCATCGTGATGTCAATCTTCTCGGCGGTCAGGGTGGCGGTGCCGACGACGGTAGGCACGCTGACGCTATAGGGGATGACGACGTTCGCCTTCGGCACCGGCCGCATGACGAGCTCGATCTTGCCGTTGACCACCGATGCAGCACCTTCCCCGGGCTTGTGACCGGAGATCGGCACCAGGCGTACGTTGCAGATGTGGTCTGCCCCGGCCCGGCGCAGCGGCGTGAAAACGATGTCGAAGCGCTGCTTGCCGTCGTAGACGGGCAGCTTCTGCTTGCAGGGGTCGGCACCGCCGGCAAGCGACAGCGCCATGACCCCGCTGAGGGGATCGAGCACATTCTTCAGCTGATCGGGCGTCACGGGTATGGCTTTGGGCGACACCCCGTCGGGAGGAACGAAGGTCACGTTGCTCACCGCCGGCCCGGCGAAGGAAATATTGAGCGCCTTGATCTTCTTCTTTTTCAGGAAGGTCTTCTGTCGGTAGCTGAAGGCGTGGCTGGCTGGCTGCGTCTTGCCCGACACGAGGGTGCCGTGGCTGCCCATGCTCGCATCGTACTTGAAGATCGTCGCGTGGATCTTGGCGTCGGCGGCAAGACTGTAGGCCCCGCCCTTCAGATTCGAATTGAAGTGGAAATGGCCGATGTCGCCGAGCGCCGTGAAGCTGATGCGGTAGACGGCATCGACGGTGGCCGGCAGCGGGCCAGCCCGTTGCGCCCAGCCGGCGGTCGCCGCGCCTACCAGCATCAGGGCGGCGGGAAGGAGCCTCGCAAGCCCCTGCTTGGCGCCGTGCCAGAACCGGTATGTCATGATGCCCAATGCCCCGAAGAAACCGCGCTCACACCGCGCTCTCAGTGTGCTGCGGGTAGTGCCGTTTTACGTCTAATGTATGGCCCCGGGGGGTGTTGCCCGCGGTGCGACCGGGCCGTCGTCGCCAGCCCGATCGCCGCCTCCAGCGCCTTGACGAAAAGAGGGGCGTCGGGCATAGACACCGCCAAATCCCCCTCCAGCCTGGCTGGCGGGACATTTTCCCGCAATCCCTTGCACGACGCCCGCCGCACGGGAGCGGTGGCGAAGGAGCTTTTACGATGACGAGGCGCTGCGAGTTGACTGGCAAGCTGCCCCTTTCCGGGCAACTGAGAAGCCACGCCGAGAACGCGACGAAGCGGAAATTCCGCCCCAACCTGTGCGAAGTGACGCTGATCAGCGACGCGCTCGGGCGCAAGTTCCGCCTGCGCGTCAGCGCCCACGCGCTGAAATCGGTGGAGCACCGCGGCGGTCTCGACGCTTTCCTGCTCAAGGCGGACGACGAGGAGCTTTCCGAGCGCTGCCTGAAGATGAAGCGCGAAGTGAAGAAGCTCGCCAAGGGCGGCGCCAAGGCCGCCTAAGGCTGATCGGCCTGCGAGCCGCCGGCTGATGCCGCCAGATCCCCGGCGCTGAGCGCGAACTGCAGCAGGATCGTCCGCTGCAGGCCGCGATTGAAGTTGTCGTCTGAGATCATTGTGACGATGGTCTCGCCGCCGGGCGCCACGTGCGCCGCCAGTCCTTCCATATTGTCGATCTCGCGGCTGCCGTCGGCGGCCATGAGGATGTCCGCGTCGATGGTCTTGCGCGGGCGTAACTGCTGTTGCTTGATCAGCCGCAGGCGCATCCGCACGCCTTCGCTCCAGCGGAAGCGCCGCTCCAGCACCAGCAAGGCGCCGTCGGGAAGCGCGGCGGCGTCGGTGATGTCGTAGTCGCCGTCGTTGGTCAGATAGAACTTTCGCGGCCGGCTGTCCTTTTCCCAGATCCAGCCGATGTGGTTGCCCTCGCCATCGCGCATGCGCTCGGAAAAGGCGACGAGTCTGCCCTGGTAGGGACCGCCGCGCAGCACGGCGATGGCCTCGAAGCCGCCGTTCGCGGGCATGCCCCTCGCCGACTTCGGCAGCGAGACCTTGCCCCTCGCCGGCGATAGGCCGCCGGCGTCGATGTCGTAGCGCGAAATGCGGTGCTTGCGCTCGAACGCGATGTAAGCGGTGCCTTTCTCGGGGGTGCCCTTGAGAAGCGTCAGCCCTTCGGCATCGCTGTCACGCTTGCGCGACAGCGGGTCGCCGTCCTTCGACTGGATGGCGCCCACCCGCACCGAGGTCATACCGCTCGGCGAGCCCTTGTCGTCGTAGGCGAGCGCGCCGGACATCCAGGCACCCGCGTCGGAGACGGCAAAGAAGCCCTTTCCGTCGGCATCGAGCGCCAGCCCCGACCAGCCGCCGAAGTGCTTCGACGGCGATGTGAGCACGAGACCGCCACGCCACGTCAGCCGGCCAAAGCGCGTCTCATCGGCCTTCAGACGATCGAAGCCCGATATGGGGCGCGCCTCGATGGTGATCGGCCCCGTCTGCAAATCGGCGGTCGACGGCTTGCTGCCGCCGAAGGCAAGCCCGGCGCCCGCCGCCAGCACGATGGCGACACCGGCAGGGAACCGCAGTCGCCGGCCGCGATGATCCGCGAGGAACTTTCTAAACTTCAATGGAGACGCCTCCGGCGCGCACGTGCGCCGGAGCGCGGTGGCGGCTCTTTCGCATTCTCCTCGAACAGCTCGACCAGCTTGTCGGTCATGGCGCCGGCGAGCTCACTCGGATCGGTGATGGTGACGGCGCGTCGATAGTAGCGCGTCACGTCATGGCCGATGCCGATGGCGATAAGCTGCACCGGCGAGCGCGTCTCGATCTCTTCGATCACTTGCCGCAAGTGCTGCTCCAAATAGCTGCCCGAGTTCACGGAGAGCGTCGAGTCATCGACCGGCGCGCCGTCCGAAATCATCATCAGGATGCGGCGCTGCTCGGGCCTCGCCAGCAAGCGCCGGTGCGCCCAGGCGAGCGCCTCGCCGTCGATGTTCTCCTTGAGCAGGCCCTCACGCATCATCAGGGCGAGCGAGCGCTTGGCACGCCGCCACGGCGCGTCGGCCTTCTTGTAGACGATATGGCGCAGATCGTTGAGGCGCCCCGGCCCCTGCGGCTTTCCGGCGGCGAGCCATTGCTCGCGCGCCTGCCCACCCTTCCAGGCACGCGTGGTGAACCCGAGGATCTCGACCTTCACGCCGCAGCGCTCCAGGGTGCGGGCGAGAATGTCGGCACAGCAGGCGGCGACCATGATCGGCCGGCCGCGCATCGAGCCGGAATTGTCGAGCAGCAGCGTCACCACCGTGTCGCGGA
>CAZOOS010000061.1:11270-13713 GCA_964581475.1 uncultured Hyphomicrobium sp. | reverse complement strand
GGGATGTGAAGTTGTAAGACCCGCTACATCCCGCCTGATCTTGGGCAAGAGAGCATTCTGAAGCTTGCGTGGATCCCCGCCTGCGCGGGGATGACGGATGGGTGGGTCGCCGGGCCGACTACTTGAAGTGCTTGGAGAGCTTCAGACCTTGCGCCTGATAGTGCGAGGCGAGGTCGCGGCCGTAGAGCAGCTCCGGCGTGTCGGTCAGCTGCTCGTAGACGAGGCGGCCGATGATCTGCCCATCCTCGAGCACGAAGGGAACCTTGTGCGACCGCACCTCGAGCACCGCCTTGGAGCCACTGCCCCCGGCGTCGGCATGGCCGAAGCCCGGATCGAAGAAGCCAGCGTAGTGCACGCGAAACTCGCCCACGAGGGGGTTGAACGGCACCATCTCGGCGGCTTGCGTCGGCGGAACGTGCACGGCTTCCTTCGAGGCGAGGATGTAGAACTGATCCGGGTCGAGGATCAGCCGCTTCTTGCCGCGAACGTAGATCGGCTCCCAGTAGTCGAGCATGGCGCAGGCGCCGACCGCATCGACATCGACAAGCCCGGTGTGCCGCTTGGCGCGATAGCCGACGAGCCCGTCCTGGTCGCCGGCGAGGTCGACCGACAGCGGGATGTCCTGCACCGGCCTGGCGTCGGGGCCGCCGGCGCGGAAGCGGATCTGCGACAGGCGCGAGCCCTTGCGCACCACGACCGGGAACGTCTGCGGGCAGATCTCGGCATACAGCGGACCCTGATAGCCCGCCGGAATTTGGTCGAAGGCGGAGACGCCGTCGGCAATGACGCGCGTGAACACATCGAGCCGCCCGGTGGAGCTCTTGGGGTTGGTCGCCGCACACAGGCCATCGGGCAGCGCCAGCCCTTCGAGCAGCGGCGCCACGTAGACGCAGCCGGTCTCCAGGACGGCGCCCTGTGACAGGCTGATGGCGTGCATCTGCAGATCGTCGAGCTTGGCGGTCACCCGCTGCTCGCGGCCCGGCAGGAAGCTGGCGCGAACGCGGTAGGCGACGTTGCCAAGGCGCAGATCGAGGCTGGCCGGCTGCAACTGGTTGGGCAGCAACGGTTCGGCGAGCCTCACCTCGCCTTCGACGATGAGCTCGCGGATCGCTTGCGAGGGCAGGATGCCCTCGGCGCGCGCCTTATGCGCGGCCTTCGCAGCTTTGACCTCGGGCTTAGCCATCGTCGTTAAATCCTTGCCGGCAAGCGCAGCTTTGTCGCTCTAGAGCAAGCGGGCCTTGACGCCAAGCGCGATGCGGGAGTAATCCCCCAAACACACTTCGTGGTCATTTGGCCGGCCGGCTTGCAGCCACGTAAAACAACTCGCTAAAAGGGCCGTGCGCACCCCGGAGCTTGAGCGCGGCTATTTTTCGAGCGGCGCGTCGGCTGGCCGGGATTTTTCTTGGGCGGACTAGCCCGCAGGAGCGCGCATGGCGAGCAACGACGATCGAGCGGCAACCCCCAAGCAGTGGGCGCCCGAAACCCAGCTCGTGCACGGCGGCACGCTCCGCTCGCAATTCGGCGAAACCTCCGAAGCCATGTTCCTGACGCAGGGCTTCGTCTACGCCAGCGCCGAGCAGGCCGAGGCGCGCTTCAAGAACGAGGATCCCGGCTTCCAGTACAGCCGCTTCGGCAATCCGACCGTCGCCATGTTCGAAGAGCGCGTGCGGCTGCTGGAGGGCGCCGAGGAAGCGCGTGCCACGGCGAGCGGCATGGCCGCCGTCAACGCGGCAATAATGTCCTACGTCAAGGCCGGCGATCATATCGTCTCTGCGCGTGCTCTGTTCGGCGCCTGCCGCTATGTCGTCGAGACACTGGCCCCCCGCTACGGCATCACCTCGACGCTCGTCGATGGCCGCGATCTGGACGCCTGGCAGAAGGCCGTACGGCCCAACACCAAGCTGTTCTTCTTCGAGACACCGTCCAACCCGACGCTGGAGCTGGTCGACATCGGCGCTGTCTGCAAGCTCGCCAAGCAGATCGGCGCCATCGTCGTCGTCGACAACGTGTTTGCGACGCCGCTCGGCCAGCGGCCGCTTGAGCACGGTGCCGACGTCGTCGTCTACTCGGCCACCAAGCACATCGACGGGCAGGGCCGCTGTCTCGGCGGCGCGGTACTCGGCTCCAAGGACTACGTGGAGAAACATCTGCAGGAGTACCTGCGCCAGACCGGCCCCACCATGAGCCCGTTCAATGCCTGGGTGATGCTCAAGGGCCTGGAGACCATGACGGTGCGGGTGCGCGCCCAGGAGGCGACCGCGTCCAAGATCGCCGATCACCTCGCCGCGCAAGCGAATGTCGTCCGTGTTCTCCATTGCGGCCGCGCCGACCATCCGCAGGCCGACATCGCCAAGCGGCAGATGACAGGTTGCGGGCAAATGATCGCCTTCGAGGTCAAGGGCGGCAAGGCCGGCGCTTTCGCCCTGCAGAACGCCCTCAGCCT
>CAZOOS010000061.1:0-11170 GCA_964581475.1 uncultured Hyphomicrobium sp. | reverse complement strand
GCCGCATGTACGAAGCTGTCACCCGCGGCATCCGCATTCGCGTCACCCCCCAATATCTGGAGGACCAGTCGTCCCCGGAAGAGAGCGAATTCTTTTGGGCCTACACCATCGACATCGCCAACGAGAGCGAGGAGACGGTGCAGCTACGCTCGCGCATCTGGCGCATCACCGACGGCGTCGGGCAGACGCAGGAAGTGCGCGGACCCGGAGTCGTCGGCGAGACGCCCGTCATCCAGCCGGGGTCCTCGTTCAGCTACACGTCCGGTTGCCCCCTACGCACGCCGTCCGGCATCATGGTCGGCAGCTATCAGATGACCGACGAGAAAGGCGATCTCTTCGACGTCGCCATTCCGGCCTTCTCGCTCGACAGCCCGTTCGTCGTGCGGAGCATGAACTAGCGAGCATCCGATGAAGGGACCGAGCTACTCCACGACGGAGCTGCTGGCGCGCCTCGTCAGCTTCGACACGACGAGCCACAAGTCGAACGTAGGCTTGATCCGTTTCGTCGAGGACTATCTTCTCCAGCATGGCGTCGTCAGCCAGATCGTGCCGGCGGCCGACGGGCAGAAGGCCAGTCTCTACGCCACCGTCGGGCCGGCCAGCGTCGCCGGCGTCGCACTGTCCGGCCACACCGACGTGGTTCCGGTCGACGGGCAGCGCTGGACGTCCGAACCCTTCACCGTCACCGAGCGCGACGGCAAGCTCTACGGCCGCGGCACCGCCGACATGAAGGGTTTTCTCGCCTGCGTCCTCGCCGCCGTTCCCGATTACCTCTCGCGGCGGCTCACCGTGCCGATCCATCTCGCCTTCTCCTACGACGAGGAGATCGGCTGCCTTGGCGTGCGCCCGATGATTGCCGAGTTCGGCAGCCGGCTCGTCAAGCCGCGCATGGTGCTGGTCGGCGAGCCGACATCGATGAGCGTCGTCGACTCGCACAAAGGCCCGGTGCGCTGGCACGTCGAGATCAAAGGCCGCGCGGCGCATTCGAGCATGGCCCCGCTCGGGGTCAACGCCATCGCCGTCGCCGGCAAGCTGCTGCGCGAGCTGGCCGACATCGAGCACGAGTTGAAGTTGCGGCCGCGGGATCCGCGCTTCGATCCGCCCTACGCCACACTGCAGGTGACGCGGATCGACGGCGGCACGGCGACCAACATTGTGCCCGTCTCGTGCCGTCTGGACTTCGACGTGCGCGCCATACCCGGCGTCGATACCAGCGTCATCGATCGCCGCATCCGCGCCTTCGCCGCCAATGTCTGCCTGCCGGACATGCGTAGGATCGCGCCCGAGGCGGCGATCGATGTCGCCATCGCCAACCAGGTGCCACCGTTCTCCGCCGGCTCCAGCTCCGAAGCCGTGGCATTGGCACTGAAACTCGCCGGCCAGAACGAGACGCACGCGGTTTCCTATGCCACCGAGGCCGGCTTGTTCCAGGTCGCGGGATCGCCTGCCGTCGTCATCGGCCCCGGCGACATCGCCCAGGCGCACACCGCCGATGAGTGGATCGCCAAGGATCAGCTCGACAAGTGCAGCGTCTTCCTCGGTCGCTTGGGTGAGTGGGCCGAGCACGGATCCGCCGTGCGCTGATCGCGCCGCATCACGTCTTCTTCATCGTTCACGCACGCCGTTGGCTGGAACTTTCGGCAGTCCTCCAGGCTTATCCCCGTATCGAATTAAGCGGTGGATTATGGAGGTGCGCTGTGAAAAGACCCGCAATTCGCGCGATTGCAGCACTTAGTGCTTTGTCTTTGCTCGCAACTCACGCCTGGGCGGCGCCGGAGGATGGCCAGGTCGCCTTCAACAACGCCTGCCGCACCTGCCACTCGTTCAAACCCGACGACAACCGGTTAGGGCCCACGCTGCACGGCATTGTCGGCCGCAAGGCGGGCTCGATCGAAGGCTTTGCGTTCTCGCCCTCCATGAAGAGTTCGGGAGTGACTTGGGATGAAGCCACACTCGACAAGTTCATCAGCGATCCCAACCAGGTCGTGAGCGGCAACAAGATGCAGCCGTTCGGCGGCATTGCCGATGCGGGCGAGCGCAAGAAGATCGTCGATTATCTGAAGACGCTCAAATAGGCGCCGCTACGCGATCTCGTCGGGCGCGAAGCGATACGTCTTGGTGCAAAACTCGCACGTCACGCTGATCGACCCGTCGGGCTCGCGCATGTCGGTGAGCTCCCTGGCGCCGAAGCTCCGCAGAAACCCCTCGACCCGCTCGCGCGAGCACCGGCAGTAGGCCTCGATGGGCGCCGCCGGAAACGCGCGTACGCCTTCCTCGTGGAACAGCCGGTAGAGAAGCCGGTCGGGCGGCAGGGTCGGATCGAGCAGCTCGTGGTCCTCGACCGTCGCGGCGAGCATGCGCGTGCGCTCCCAGTCGTCGTCGTCCTCGAACTCCTGCTCTTCGTCGGCGCCCTCGAATGACGCTTCGGTTCCGCCGCCGCGCGCCAGATGCTGGATCATCAGACCGCCGGCGCGCCATTGCCAGCGCCCCGGTGCACCCTTTGCGCCGGCCGTGTAGTGCCGCGCCACGGCCAGGCGCACGAACGAGGGTAGCTGCTCGGACTGGTGGAAGTAGCTCAGCGCCGCCTCACCGAGGCTCTCGTCGTTCAGCGCCACGATGCCCTGATAGCGCTCCATCTCCTCGCCGGGATCGATGGTTATCGCGAGGTGGCCGTTGCCGATCAATTCGCCTTGCGCGATGTCGTCGTCGGCGCCCACGCGCTTCTTATCATAGCGCGCATACGCGCGCAGACGCCCGGGCGGCTCGTAGGTGACGACGAGGAAATCGAGCAGGCCGTCGGTCTTCGTCTGCAGGGTGAGCTTGCCGTCGATTTTGAGCGCGGTGCCGAGCAGGGCGGTCAGCGCCACCGCCTCGCCCAGCGTTTGCGAAACGGCCACCGGCGCGGCGTGGTGAGATAAGATCTCGTCGACCGCCGGCCCGAGCCGCACGAGGCGCCCAATCACGCCCGAGCGCACGGTGCGGAACGGCAGCACGAGATCGTCGTTCGGCAGCTTCAGGATCTGCGAGGGCGCCGCCGCATCCGCCATCAAGAAACTCCGAGGCACCAGGCGAGGATCGCCTTCTGTGCATGCAAACGATTTTCGGCTTCATCGAACACGACCGACTGCGGGCCGTCGATGACGTCTTCCGTCACCTCCTTGCCGCGGTAGGCCGGCAGGCAGTGCATGAAGATGGCGCCGTCGGCCGCCTTGCTCATCAGCTTGGCGTCGACGCCGTACGGCTCCAGCATTTTCTTGCGGCGCGTGGCGTCGGTCTGCCCCATCGACACCCACGTATCGGTGACGACGCAATCGGCGCCGCGCACGGCTTTCGCTGCATCGCTGGTGTAGATGACGGAGCCCTTCTCGCGCTTCACCCAGTCGACCGCCTCCGGCTCGGGACGCAGCTCGTCCGGCGAGGCGACGCGCAATTCAAAGCCAAAGCGCACGGCCGCGTGCATCCACGACACCGCGACGTTGTTGCCGTCGCCGACCCAGGCCACCGAGCGACCCTTGATCGACCCCTTGTGCTCCTCGAAAGTCATGATGTCGGCCATAACCTGACAGGGATGGCTTTTGTCGGTGAGCCCGTTGATCACCGGAACGGTCGCATACGTGGCAAGCTCCAAGAGCGTGGCGTGCGAATTTGCCCGGATCATGATCGCATCGACATAGCGCGATAGCACCCGCGCGGTGTCGGCGATGGATTCGCCGCGACCGAGTTGCAAGTCGGTGTTGTTGAGCGACAGCGTCTGCCCGCCGAGCTGGCGCATGGCGACGTCGAACGAAACGCGCGTCCGCGTCGACGGCTTCTCGAAGATCATCGCCAGCGTCGATTCCGCGATGGCGTCCGGCTTAAACTTGGCCGGTGTTTTTTTGCCGGCGCGCTTCATGGCGTGCGCCATATCGATGATGGTGCGCAGCGTCTTTGCGTCGAGCGCGTCGAGATCGAGGAAATGCCTCGGCGGCGGGACAATACGTGATTTTGGTGCCATGGCACTCCGGCCGGCTGAGCGAAAATGGGATTTCAAGTTGCGGTCGCCGAGACGCGGTCGAGCGCGCGCGACAGGCGATGCATCGCATCGGCGATCTCTTCATCGGCAACGTTGAGCGGCGGCAGCAGGCGCACGACATGGTCGCTGGCGCCGGCGACGAGCAGCTTCTCGTCCAACGCCGCCTTGACCACCTCGGCCGGCATTACATTCACCTTGATGCCGGCGAGCAGCCCCTGGCCGCGCACCTCCTCGACGAGATCTGGATGGGAGTCCTTCACCGCCGCGAGGGCCTGCTTCAGGCGCAGCGTCTTCTGCTGCACGGCATCGAGAAAGCCTGGCTCGAGCAGGCTGTCGAGCACCGCATAGCCGACGGCCATCGCCAGCGGATTGCCGCCGAACGTGGAACCGTGCGTGCCGGGGGTCATGCCCTTGGCGGCCGCTTCGGTCGCCAACAGCGCACCCAGGGGAAATCCGCCGCCGATACCCTTGGCGATGGGCATCAGGTCGGGCGCGATGCCGGCCCACTCGTAGGCAAACAGCTTGCCCGAGCGGCCCATGCCGCACTGGACCTCGTCGAAAATGAGCAGCAGGCCATGCTTATCGCAGAGCGCACGCAGGGACTGCAGGAACTCGGCGCTGGCGACGTTGACGCCGCCCTCGCCCTGCGTCGGCTCGATCATGATCGCCGCCGTTTCCGGCCCGATCGCGGCCTCGGTGGCGGCGAGGTCGCCGAACGGCACGTGGTCGAAACCTTCGACCGGCGGCCCGAAGCCTTCGAGATATTTGGCGTTGCCGCCGGCGGCGATGGTCGCCAGCGTGCGTCCATGGAAGGCACCGCTGAAGGTGACGACGCGCCAGCGCTCAGGGTTGCCGGAGACGAAATGATAACGCCGCGCGGTCTTGATCGCCGCCTCGCATGCCTCGGCGCCTGAATTGCAGAAGAACACCTTGTCGGCGAAGGTCACGGCGACGAGCCGCTCCGCCAGCCGCTCCTGCCCTTCGACGCGATAGAGGTTGGACGTGTGCCACAACTTGCCGGCCTGCTCGGTCAGCGCCGCGACAAGGCGCGGGTGCGCATGTCCGAGCACGTTGACGGCGATGCCGGAGGCGAAGTCGAGGTACCGTTCTCCGGCGGCGGTGATCAGCCAAGCGCCCTCGCCCCGCTCGAACACGAGGTTCTGGCGCCCGTACGTGCCCATGACGGCTGGCGACGGGCCGGTTGTAGGTGCAGCGGCCTTGGTTGAGTGGTCCGAGGCCGCCAAGGATGCGGACATCGGTCAGCCCACCCTGTGCAGCGAAGCGTCGCTGAAAACTAAAAAAGCCGCCTCAGTGGCGGCGAACGAGGGGCTGTAGATACGCGCGAGGTGCTTTTCTGTCAACGGAATGAACGGGTTTGCAGGGCTTTTCGACCAATTTGCATGCCATTGCACGCTCTCTCTCACCCCACTCCGGTCGTCGCCGCGTCAAACTTGTTTGCCAATATTCACATCTGGGGATGGTTGCTGCGGCGACCCGCGTTCCCCGCCGGCCGAAGCCAGCAACGGCGGGCAAAGAAGCCACGGGCAGCGCAGTTGCGTGTTGCGAATATACCACCGCTTCCGTGGGATGCCCGGGCCGCCAGATCTCTGATCTTGTAGGCCCAATTCTGCCTGTTGTAGGTTCGGACCTGTCGCGGCACGAGGTCTCGCGTAGTCATCGAGACCCAGTCCTGAGTTGGCCCGGCGCGCGTTGGCGAAGCAGTTGCTCGCCCTGTCGATAATGCGCCGTCAGTCAAGCGTCATCCAGTTCGCGTCATCCCAGTAAAGCGTCCCGTAACCGGCCAGGCTTTGGCTTGTCGCGTCTGTCGTAGCGTGCCTGCACGCTCCGCGCGGCTTTCCTGTCTGTCCCGTCTGTCAATCGGTGTGCGCCTCTGCTTGCGCGCGCCCCTGATGCTCAGGGAGCGAAATTTAAAATGGCTTGGACGGATGAGCGCGTTGAAACGCTGAAGAAGCTGTGGGGCGAGGGCTTGAGCGCAAGCCAGATCGCCGGGCGGCTCGGCAGCGTCACCCGCAATGCCGTGATCGGCAAGGTCCACCGGCTCGGCCTTTCCGGCCGCGCCACCACCTCGCGCATGAAGAGCCACCGGCCGCGCCCGCGCATGGCCTCCAAGCGCATGGCCAAGACGCGTTTCTCGGCCACCGGCAATCCCGCTTTCCGGGCGCTCTATCAGGAAACCGAGGCCTACGTTCCGGCCGTCGAGGAGATCGTCATCCCGCTCGCCGAGCGCAAAACCATTCAGACGCTGGTCGAGTGCAGTTGCCGCTGGCCCATCGGCGACCCGCAGATGGCCGACTTCCACTTCTGCGGCAAGAACAAGGTTCCGGGCTTGCCGTACTGCGAGTTCCACGCGCGCCGCGCCTTCCAGCCGCCGCAGGCCCGCCGCCGCGAGCGGGAGCTGGTGGAAGTCTCCGGCCCGCTCGACGTCAGCATTCCACGCAAAGAAACCGCCTGAAGCGGACATCGCGTCACTAGCGCACTAAGCCAGCGCGCCGGACCCTACGTCCGGCGCGTTTTTTATCGCGGCTTGCGAATTGCAGCTTAGGTTTCGCCGAAGACGTAGCCGGCGGAGCGGACGGTGCGGATCGGATCGCGCTCGTTGCCGCGGATCAGCGCCTTGCGCAGGCGACCGATGTGCACGTCGACCGTGCGCTCGTCGACGAACGCATCGCGCCCCCACACGCCGTCGAGCAACTGCGTGCGCGACAGAACCCGCCCGGAGCTTTCCATGAGGAATTCAAGCAAGCGGAACTCGGTGGGCCCGAGGCGCACCTGGCGCAGGCCGCGCGTGACACGGTGGGCGGCACGGTCGAGTTCGATGTCGGCGATCTTCAGCACCTCGGCGACGCGATCGGGCGATGTGCGCCGCAGGATGGCTTTGACCCGCGCCATCAGCTCGGGCAGCGAGAACGGCTTGACCACATAATCGTCGGCGCCGGTCGACAGCCCGCGAATGCGATCGCTCTCCTCGCCGCGTGCCGTAAGCATCAGGATCGAAACGTTGCGCGAATCCGACTTGGCGCGCAGCCGCCGGCACAGCTCGATGCCCGATACGCCCGGTAGCATCCAATCGAGCACGACGAGATCGGGGCGCTCCTCCTCGAGTAGAATGAGCGCTTCCTCGCCCGTCTCGGCATGCGAGACGCGGAACCCTTCGGCTTCGAGATTATAGCGCAGCATCTCCGCGAGCGGCGCTTCGTCCTCGACGATGAGAACCTTAGCGGACATTCCGATTGCCCTGCCTCCTCATCAGTTGCCGGAGATTAGCGTCGAGCTGGTCTGATCGTCCTTGGGACGATCATCGGCGATGTTGAAGCCGCGCACCAGGAAGTGCACCGTCTCGGCGATGTTGGTCGTGTGATCGCCGACCCGCTCGACGTTCTTGGCGCCGAACAACAGATGCGTGGAGATGCCGATATTGCGCGGATCCTCCATCATGTACGTCAGCAACTCGCGGAACAGCGAGTTGTACATCGCGTCGATCTGCGCGTCGTGGCGCCACACGGCGAGAGCCTTGTCGGCGTCGCGCTCGGCGTAGGCGTCGAGCACTTCCTTCAACTGCTGCAGCGCCAGCTCCACCATGTGGCGAATGCCGGACATCAGCGGCTTGGGGTGCGATTCATCGGCGATGGCGAGAGCGCGCTTGGCGATATTCTTGGCAAGGTCGCCGATACGCTCGAGATCCGTCGTGATGCGCAGGGCGCCCATGATGTGGCGCAGGTCGTCGGCCATCGGCTGACGGCGCGCAACCATGGAGATGACCTGCTCTTCGATCTCGCGTTCTAGGTTGTCGATGGCGCGGTCGGACTGCACCACTTCCTCGGCGAGGCGCGGGTCGCGGCGCTCGAGCGCGCCCAGCGACTGGCCGAGCAACTGTTCGGCGAGGCCGCCCATCTGGGCGATCTTCTTGTCGAGCAACGCCAGCTCTTCTTCGTACGACTTTACGGTGTGCTCGTTCATGGAAGGCTCTCCTGTCGAACGGACGGGGCGGGCTGCGGGGCGGGGGGAAAAGAGGCTTCGCAGCATCAGCCGAACCGGCCAGTAATGTAATCCTGGGTGCGCTTTTCTTTGGGGCTGGTGAAGATCTCGCTCGTCACGCCTTCCTCGACCAGCTCGCCAAGATGGAAGAACGCCGTACGCTGCGAGACACGGGCCGCCTGCTGCATGGAGTGGGTGACGATGATGATGCAGTAGTTCCGCCGCAAGTCGTCGATCAGCTCTTCGATGCGCGCCGTGGCGATGGGATCAAGCGCCGAGCACGGCTCGTCCATGAGGATGACCTCCGGATTCACGGCGATGGCACGCGCGATGCACAAGCGCTGCTGCTGGCCGCCGGAAAGCCCGGTACCGGAATCGCCGAGGCGATCCTTTACCTCTTTCCACAGACCGGCCTTTTCCAGGCTCGACTGCACCGCGTCTTCGAGGTCGGCCTTTGAATGGGTCAACCCGTGAATGCGCGGGCCGTACGACACGTTATCGAAGATCGACTTCGGAAACGGGTTCGGCTTCTGGAACACCATGCCGACGCGGGCGCGCAGCTGCACGACGTCGAGGTTCGGGTCGTAGATGTCCTGGTTGTCGATGGTTATCTTTCCGGTAACCCGGCAGCTCGGGATGGTGTCGTTCATGCGATTGATGCAGCGCAGGAACGTCGACTTGCCGCAACCGGACGGCCCGATAAAGGACATCACGCCGCGGTTAGGGACCTCGACCGACACGTTCTTTAGAGCGTGCTTGTCGCCGTAAAAGACATTCACGTCCTTCGCCACCACTTTCGGCAGCGCGGTGACGGAAAGTACTTCCGGATGCATAACCATAGTGTCCATGCTCGCCTCGGATGTCAGCGCTTACCAGCGTCGCTCAAACTTCTTGCGCAGCCAAATCGCAAATCCGTTCATGACGAACAGGAACATCAGCAACACGATGATGGCTAACGCGGTTTTGGCTTGGAAACCGACCTCGGGTAGATCCGACCAGAGGAAGATCTGAACCGGCAGCACGGTCGCCGCTTGCGTGAAGCTGCCGGGAACGTCGACGATAAAGGCGACCATGCCGATGAGCAGCAAGGGTGCCGACTCGCCGAGTGCGTGCGCCATGCCGATGATCGTACCCGTCAGGATACCGGGCATCGCCAGGGGGAGCACATGGTGGAAGATCGCTTGCTGCTTTGACGCGCCAACGCCCAGCGCAGCCTCCCGTATCGAGGGGGGGACGGCCTTCAGGGCAGCGCGGCTGGCGATGATGATCGTGGGCAGCACGAGCAGGGCGAGCACGAGGCCGCCGACGAGAGGTGCCGATCGAGGCATCCCGAAGAAGTTCAGAAACACCGCGAGGCCGAGCAGACCGAACACGATCGACGGCACCGCCGCCAGATTGTTGATGTTCACCTCGACGATGCGGGTCAGCCAGTTCTTGGGAGCGAACTCCTCGAGATAGATGGCCGCCAGCACTCCGACAGGAAGGCACAGCGCAAGCGTGACCAACATCGTCAGGGCAGAACCGACCAGTGCGCCGAGGACACCGGCAAGCTCCGGCTCGCGACTATCGCCCTGCTCGAAGAAAGCGAAGTTGGGGACGCTCCTGATGAGGCCCTTGCCTTTTAACTCCTCGAGAACAGCGACGCTTTGATCGCGGATTTTTCGGTTACTCTCCGGCTTGGCAACCACGATCTGGCGCCATTGGCCCGGCGCGGCCCCGGCCGTCGAGTCGAGCGGGATCAGCACTTCGCCTTCGACGCGATCGCTGCCCACGGACGTCGCCTTGATCATGCCTCCGTTGATTGCAACCAGCACCGACGGCATTGCCGTGGTGAGAGTTTCGCTCCCTCCGACAATCTCATGCCTCTGCACGAGGGCCGCGGACTTGTCGCGCAGGTCCTTGATCTGACCTTCGAGGCGAGACTTGTTGGTCTGCATCGCCTTGGTCTGCGACTCCAGCGCCGTAGCTTGGGTCACGTCGTTCGCTTTGCGGGCCTCCTCGAGACGGCCCGCGGCAGCCTTCAGGTCCGCTTCCATCGAGGTGATGATTTCGGCCAGACGGTTGGCCTCGCGCGTGTACGCCTCGGCATTCTTGGCGAGCAGATCCCTCACGACCAGCAACTGCGCGGTGAACGCGTTTGAGGTGGAGAACACCGTGACTTTGCCCGTCGTCGCACTCGGAGTTGCTTCGCCGGCGCCTGGCAATTCGACAATCGTCGTCGAGATGCCCTTCAGATATAGGTCGGCATCGGCGCTGAGAAGAACGGGAGCTTGCACCCGTTGTCCGATGAGCCCGGGATCGGCAACCACCATGCTGCGCAGGTCGTCGGCAGCGCCGGACGACAAGACATCCTGCAGCGCCCTGCGTTCGGTGCGGCTCTTCATCTGCGGAAAGAGGATATAGAGCCCCTCGCGGATCATCTTGTCGAAGTCGCCGGCGGCAACCTTCTGCGGGTCGACGAGCTCGCTCGACACCAAGACGTCGAGTGCGAGCTGCGACTGCATGAAGGCCGGCATCGCCTTGATGAAGATGTCGGCCAGCAGGATGACGAGGAACAGCGCGGCGAAAAGGATCGCCGCCAGCCCATACAGCCGGAAGCGACGCTCGGCGCGATAACGCTGCGCAACTCTAGCGCGCGACGCGTCCGACGAAAGGTCGACGCGGCGTTGCAGAGGGCCGGGGGCGGCTAGAGCGGAATCAGTCATATTCCTCTCGGTATCTTTCGACGATGCGCAGCGCGATCATGTTGAGGGTTAGGGTGAAGAAGAACAGCACGAAGCCGAGGGCGAACGCCGACAGCGTCTTCACGCTGTCGAATTCCTGATCGCCAACGAGCAGCGTCTTGATCTGCACCGTGATGGTGGTCACCGCCTCGAGCGGGTTGAAGGTCAGATTGCCCGCCAAACCAGCGGCCATGACGACGATCATCGTCTCGCCGACGGCGCGGCTTACGGCCAGCATCATGGCCGACACGATGCCGGACAGGGCTGCGGGCAGCACGACCTTCTTGATCGTTTCCGAGCGTGTGGCGCCCATGGCGTAGGAGCCGTCGCGCAGCGATTGCGGCACGGCGTTGATCACGTCATCCGACAAGGACGAGACGAACGGGATGATCATGACGCCCATGACGAGCCCGGCCGCGAGCGCCGATTCGGAGGCCAC
>CAZOOS010000060.1:0-14349 GCA_964581475.1 uncultured Hyphomicrobium sp. | reverse complement strand
GAGCGAATCGATCACCTCGACCATGCGCAACGGCTCGCCCTTGGGCCCTTTGACATTAAGCCATCGCGCGCCGGTTTCGTCTGGCTTCACGGATTTGGCGGCGGGCGAGACCAGCGACCACGTCGCCAGCGAAGGCGAGACGAGCTTGCGCCCGTTGGCCGGCGACAGACGCGTGATCTGCCAGTACCAGCCCGAGTGCGTCACCTCGAACAGCGGCTCGTAGAGATTGCTGGGGGCGAGCGGCTGCGCGTCGCCCGAGGAGCCCATGCTGTCGACGGTGATGGCGTTGACGAGCTTCAGGAGCTGCCCGTCGAAGCTCGCCTGCACGTCGTCGCGATAGAGGCGGTAGATGATGAAGCCGGCAATCGGCAGCACCAGCAGCGTCCACGCCGCGGCGGTGGCGAACAGACGAAAGGCGAGCGAGTTGAACCGCATGGGGTTTTAGGCCTGGGTCGGCGTTTCGCTCAGGCGATAGCCGAGGCCGCGCACGGTCTCGATGACGTCGACGGGGATCTTCTTGCGCAGGCGGCCGATGAACACCTCGATGGTGTTGGAGTCGCGATCGAAGTCCTGCTCGTAGAGATGCTCGACAAGCTCGGTGCGCGACACCACGCGGCCGTTGTGGTGCATCATGTAGGCGAGCAGGCGGTACTCGTGCGAGGTGAGCTTGATCTGCTGGCCGTTGCAGGTGACGCGCGCCGTCTTGGTGTCGAGCCGCAGCGGCCCGCACTCGATCTCGCTCTTGGCATGGCCGGAGGCGCGGCGCACCTGCGCGCGCACGCGCGCCAGCAGCTCCTCCATGTGGAACGGCTTGGCGAGATAGTCGTCGGCGCCGGCGTCCATGCCGGAGACCTTGTCGCTCCAGCGGTCGCGGGCGGTGAGGATGATGACCGGCATCTTGCGGTCGGCGCGGCGCCATTGCTCGAGGATGGAGATGCCGTCCATCTTCGGCAGGCCGATATCGAGGATGACGATGTCGTACGGCTCGGTCTCGCCGAGGAAGAAGCCTTCCTCGCCGTCCATGGCGGTATCGACCGCGTAGCCCGCGTCGCCCAGCGCCGCGACGAGCTGCCGGTTCAGATCCTTGTCATCCTCGACCACCAGGACGCGCACGTTGCCCCTCGCTTCATTGCCCGAATTCGTCGGACTATAGCGAGCCGGGCGGCATCATCCTAGGGGCGCGATCAGGCGTCAGGAGAGCTCGACTAGCGTTTCGAAGCCGCCGTAAATCATGCGCTTGCCGTCGAAGGGCATCTCCTTACCCGCCATCATGTTCTTCAGCCGCGGGTCCTCCATGATCTTCTTGTTGACCTTGTCGCGCGTGGCGCGGTTCTTGTAGACGATGTACGAGAAGACCACGACCTCGTCCGGCTTCAGCTTCACGGCCTGCGGAAACGAGGTCCACTTGCCGGGCTTCACGTCATCGGCCACGCATTCCCTGAACTCGAGCGCGCCGTGCTCCAGCCAGATCTTGCCGGCCTTCTGCGCCAGCTTCTTGTAGTCGGCGAGCCTCTTCTTGGGCACCGCCAACACAAATCCGTCGACATAGGGCATGGGGTTCCTCCGCTTGCTGTGCCGCCCTTGCGTCGGGCGTTGACCCGAGCCTAGGCCATCAAGCGGCGCTTGCGAACCCTAGCGGCAAACTTTGTCAGCGGGCGAACGGCGCGCGCGCATCGACGGTGCGGCTCGTCAGGTGCCCTCGCGCGTCGCGCACGAGGATGCGGTAGACGTAGGCGCCGTTCTCCTCGCACAGCGTCGTCTTGACGATGATGCCGGGAAGCTCGACGGCGGCGAGGCGCGACAGCGCCTCCACCGTCGTCAGACCCTGCGCGTGCACGATGGGCGCGGCAATCGACCAATCGGCGATGCAGGTAGTGTCCCGATTCCGAAGTTCGCCAGCGCTCGCTGCTGGGACAAGAGCGAACTTCGGAATCAAAAGGGACACTAGAAGTATATGCTTGCTCGTGTGATTCAGATCGAGAAATTCGCGCACGACCTTGCCGCCAACTCTGGCGAATTTCTCGATCATCACACGAGCCGTCGCGCCGACGGGAGGCAGCGCGACGGCAGATGCAACGAGCGCAACGGCGATGAGGCGCATGGACGGGGAGAGCAGCAGCATTCCCGCTCTCTTAAGTTGCGCCGCCTGAACTCGTCATGAATGCGCGTGCAGGCGTCAAAGCTTCAGTTGCATGTTGCGCTGCTCGAGCGGGCGCGTCGCGCGCACGCGTCCGTAGATCGTCATGATGGTGCCGAGGAGACCGCCAACCGCTTGCACCGTCTGCACGATCCCCTCGCCGGCTTCACGCACCAAATCGCCGGTGATGTCGACGCCGAAGGCCGGGCCGAGCGCCGGCAGCACCGTCGACAATCCGGTGATGATGGCGCCCCAGATGGTGATCGACTGGCCCCACCACTTGGCGTTTGCCTGCGATTGGAAGTTTGAATCTGCCATCGGCGTTGGTCCTTTCTGTTGTTCGGTTGGAGTTCGAGTTGTGCCGGCATCGCCGCGTGCCGCGATGTCGAGGGCGCGCACCAGCGTCTTGTCGACGCGCGCCAGCCATCCGCGCCCGAAGCGCCAGAAGTGGTGCAGCGCCCGGTAGCGGGCGCGCCGCACGTCGGCGTAGCGCTGCAGCATCTCGTCGACGGAAAGCCGTGCAATGGCGGCGCGCGTATTGGGACCGATCTCGCCGTCGGCGTCGGTGCCGACCGCGCGTTGCAGCAGCCGCATCGCCCCGGTGACGCCGTGATTGACCGCCGCGTCGAAGTGGAAGAAGGCGAGCGGCGGGGCGAGCTCGGCGCAGTGCGCCGACACCCAGTAGCGCGCGAAGTAAATGTCGCGCACGGCCGCTTCGGGAATGCGCCGTAGCTCCGCTGTCAGCGTTGCGCACGAGGTTTCGTTGAGCGGCACGCCTTTCCAGTCGGCGAACACCTTCAGCGTGATGCCGCGATTGGTCGGGCCGCCGGGGTCGTAGCGATCATCGGTGAAGCCACCTTCCATTTCCAGAACGTGGGCGAGGGCTTGGTCGAACAGCGCGTCACTGCTTGGGGCCGCGTCTGCCTGCGAAACTGCCTTCGCCTGCGGCCAGCGCAGGCCGAGCAGCCGCGTCTTCGGGAACGTTGCGACGCTGACCGCATCGCCCTGGTTGCCGCCGAGCAGCACGACATGGCTATCGGTCTCGCCGATGAGGAACCCGACGTGCCCGGCCGACGGATCGCTGCCGCGGCTCAACACGGCGACGGCGCCGAAGCGGCCTTTGTCCAGTGCCGCACCCCAACGCAAATACGAGCGGGCCATCAGCGAGCGCGTCGAGGCATGCTGGGCGCGTTCCAGGCAGGCGCCGACGAAGGCGGCGCACCACGCGACCTCGTCGTGCAGGCGCGCTGGCTGGCCGACGTCGCGGAAGAAGGCGCGGATGCGCGCGTTGTCGGCAGCGCCGGCGACCTCACGCTGGCCAAGCTCCGCCCACGCCTCGGCGAGCCACCGCGGCTGATCCATGGGTCGACCTTGCTGTTCTGTCAGGTCAGGAAATTCAATGTCATCCTCGGGCTTGTCCCGAGGACCTAGCTAACCACCCGCACCGACGCCGAACGCGTTGCGCGCCGCAAGACCGGGATACAGGTCGACCCATTGCGGGTTCGACTGTTCGATCAGGTTGACCTTCCAAGCGCGCAAGTATCGCTTGAGCGATTTCTCGCGCTGAATCGCCTCTTCGACGTGGTCGAACTCCTCGAACCAGACGAGCATCGTTACTCGGTATTTCGACGTGAAGCTCGACCCCTGCCCGTCTCGATGCAGTTCGACACGCCCGAGGATGTTATTGGTGACGCCGATATACAGCGTGCCCCGCGGTTGGCTGGCAAGGATGTAGACCCAGTAGCGATGCAGGGTACTCACCATGCGTCGCAGTCTGCGTCACTGTGGGTCCTCGGGACAAGCCCGAGGATGACAAATGGGAAGCCGCATCATTAAACGGTGGCGGCGCCGGGGGTGCCGCGGCCGTAGGCGGCCGAGAGCTGATAAACGCGGATGTCGTAGGCGGGCTGCGGGCTGCCGAAGTCGGCCGCCTGCGCCGCCGCCGTGTAGACGACGCTCGGTGCGCTCGCCGTCAATGTGCGCATGACGGTTGATCCGTCGAGGACGTCCACCTCGTAACTTTCAAAGTCCTCGCCCAGCGGCACCTCCGGCGTCTCCCAGCTATCGCCACCGAGCCGCGTGCGCCGCACCCAGCTCAAGGCAACGTCGCCGCCGCTGCGCACGGCGCGCACGTGCACCGGCGACAGCGGCTTGAGGCCGAGCCCCTGGAACGTATGCGCGGCGACCGCGTACGACGCATCGCCGATGTCGCGCGTCGCCGGCCCATAGCGCCACGAGTACGGCAGCCGGATCTCCGACGCCGCCAGATCGACGCGCGCCACCGCTGTGTTGAACAGCACGAAGCGTGCGCCGGCCGCCACGCTCGGCCGCATGGCGAACTCGCTGCCGGCCTGGCCGCGCAGCAGCTTCGACAGCACGTACGTGCCCGGCGCGATGAGCGTTGCCGTCTGGAACTGCACGACCTCCCACTCGCCGTCGGCGTTGCGCAGAACCGCCACGTTACGCCCGGCCAGGAGCTGCACCAGCGTGCACGACGTCAGCGCCTCGCCCTCGACCTTCACCGTCAGCCGCGTGCCGTGATCGAGGCGCCCCTCGGGACCCGCCGGTAGCGCTTCGAGCGTCACGCCCACCGTCGCCGGCGCCGTCGCCAGAGCCTTCAGCGCGTAGCCGGTCGTCTCCGGCGAGCCGTACACGGCGACGCTGCCCGGCCACGGCGTTTGCGTCGCCGCCGCGTAGCCGGCTGCGGGCGGCTCGTCGCCGCGCAGCAGCGGCAGGTCGATGAACTCGACCAGCGGCTGCCCCGACAGCACCGGCGCGCCGATGCGCGGCGGGCGCTCCTTGCCGCTGCCGGCGCCGTAGATGTCCGGATCGACGCTGCGCGCTTCGATGTCGCGCGCGCCGTGCTCGCCGATCTCGGTGACGCGGAGCAGGCGACCGCTGCCATCCTCGCCATCGATGCGCAGCATATCGGCGGGTTCGAGCGCCAAGAGACTCGGCGGCAGCGCAAAGCTCGCGCGCTCGCGCGCCGCCCAGGCTTCGAACAACCACGTCTCGGCGATCGCCTCGGCCTGCGAACCGTCGAGCACCAGCGGCAGGTCCGCCTGGCTGACGCGGCCGCTGGCGCCGGTCAGGCGCCGCGCCTCGGCCACTGCCTGGCTGTAGTCGCCGCTCGCGGAGATGAAGCGCACCTTGGCCGACGCCGGCAGCTCCGTCTCCTGCCCGCGCGTCAGCGACAGCAACGGGCTGTCAGCGCGCGTCTCGACGAGATCGCTCTCGCCCAGCGCCACCACCGGCGGCTCGACGCCGCGATGGCGAAACTGGATGGCGCCGCCGCTCTCCAGCGGATCGAAGAAGTAGGCGAGCTCCAGCGGCTGCAGCGCGTCGCGCGCCGCCATGACCCGATCGATGACGTAGCCCGGCACCGTGCCGTTGAGCGCCCCGGTCTCGTGCTCGGCGAAACCGTAGTCGGCGAGCAATTGCGCCACCGTCTCGGCCAGCGGCGCGTTGGCGTAGCGCCCCGTCAGCCAATGCCCGAGGCGCCAGTTGTCGCCATCGCCCCACACATCCGTGTTCGAGGGAAAGGCCGGATACGGCCGCGCATCCCAGCAATAGACGTGGATGCGCGCCACATCGATCATGCGGCCATCGTAGACTTCTGAAAGCGGATTGGCGCCGGCGAGATAGTTGTCCGCATCTGGGTCAAGCCCTTCGACGAAAGCGCGCAGGAAGCGGCGCTGCATGAAATCATCGCGTGTGCCGCGCGAGAAATACGGCACCGCCGTCTCCGAGCTTTTCGGATCGACAAACACGTTCGGTTGGTTGGCGCCCTTGTCCACGGCCGGGCAGCCGATCTCCATCAGCCAAAACGGTTTCGACTGCGGCACCCACCCCGTCGGCACGCCGCTCTCGACGCCACCCGGCCTGTCATAGTGCGCGTTCAGCCACCACGACTTGATGTCTTTATACCTGAACACCCACGGCTTGCCGGCGCCGTCGGTAATCGGCGAGCGCTCTTGCGCGTCGCGGTCCTCTGCCGAGGCATAGTACCAGTCGAACCCCTCGCCGCCCCGCAGGTTGCCGCGCAGATAGTCAAGTTCGTAGATCGAGCGCGTGCCCGCCACGTAGTCGAGATGATCGCGCCCGTCGCGCCAGTCGGCGAGCGGCCAGTACACATCGATGCCGATGGCGTCGATGGCATCGGACGCCCACAGCGGATCGAGATGGAAGCAAACGTCGCCGCTGCCGTCGGCCGGCTGGTGGCCGAAATATTCCGACCAGTCGGCGGCGTAGACGATTTTGGCTTCCGGCAATACCGTCTTCACGTCGTCGGCCAGCGCCGTCAGCGCCGCGACGAACGGGTAGCTCGAGGCGCTGTTCCGCACCCAGGAGAGACCGCGCAGCTCGCTGCACAACAGGAACGCGTCGACGCCGCCGGCCGCCTTGGCGAGATGGGCATGGTGCAGGATGAAGCGCCGGAACGACCATTCGGCAGGGCCTGAGTAGACGACCTCGTCGCCGACAAGCGTAAAGTCATCCGGCGCCGCGGTGCCGACGAACGCCGCGATGTGCGTCGCCGCGGCCGCGGTCTTGTCGGGACTGCCCGGCTGCCCGGCGGCCGGATGCACGGTGATGCGCCCGCGCCAGGGATAGAGCGGCTGGCTGGCGCCGCCGTAGGGGTTCGCCAGCGCATTGCCGGCGGCGACATCCATGAGGATGAAGGGATTGAGCGTGACGCCGATGCCGCGCGCGTTGAGATCGCGAATGGCATCGACGACGCTCTGATCGCTCGGCGTGCCGCCATACGCCGCGCGCCCGTCGATCTGGCTCACGACATAGGCCGTCGCCCGCGTCTCGCCGGCCACCTTCCACGAAACAGGATTGGTGACCTTGCTGGCGTTCTCGACGCCGGGCTTCAACTGGCATGACCCGGCGCGCAGATCGGTGCCGAACCAGCTCACCACCAGCGACACGTTGCGCGCGTTCGGCAGCGTCGCCTCGAGCTGGTCGATGGAAACGCTCCAGTCGGTGCCGCCCTGGCGCGTGTGCACGTTCTCCGGCGACGACCCGGCGAGTCCGACGAGCTGCGTCACCGGCTCGGGCGCATAGGCGAATTCGCCCGAGCCCGGGATCATGACCACGGCGCGGATCTGCGACCCGAACGCTTCGACCGAGCGATAGACCTCGAACGAGAGCTGCGGCAGGCGATTGCCGAACGCCGCCAGCGCCAGCCGCTCGAACACGACGTAGGCCGTGCCGCGATAGGCCGGCGCGTTGCCCGCCCCCTCGCGCGCTACGATAAGGCTGTCCGCCTCCTGCGTCTCGCTGCCGAAATAGACGCGATGCGTGATCTGCGCGCGGTCGATCTCGACGCCGTCCGCCCACATGCGGCCGATGCCGCTGATCTCGCCCTCGGCGACGGCGATGGCGAAGTTGGCGAAGTAGCGATACTCGGTCGACGTCGTCTCCGGCGCGGCGCCGCCGCCGACGCCCTTGCCGCCGCCACCGCCGCTGGATGAGGTGACGACCTGCTCCTCGAACGGCGTTGCCCAGATGACCTGCCCGCCGAGCCGCACGCGCCCATAGATGCGCGGGATCGCGGCGCCTTCGGTCGAGGCGGTGATGTGCAGCTCCGACAGCCGCGGGCCGTCGAGCTGCTTCGATTTCCCGGCGCCGCCCAGCAGCGCCTGATCGACGACCGAGCCGGCGATGGCGCCGAGCTGCGAGCCGATCGTGGCGCCGGTGATGGTGGCGCCGAGCAGCGTGAAGCCGGTGGGCAGCACGGCGCCGCCGACGGCGGCCCCGGCAGCGGCGAGAGCGAGGGTTGCCATCAGCGCTCCGTTCCGGGGAATGCAAAGGCGCCGGCGATGCGCCGGCGCCACCACGGCGACAGCGCCACCTCGCAGGCGGCGGCGCCTTCCATGGCGTGGATCATGGTCGTTTCGCCGGTGAGTATGGCCGCGTGCTTGGCGACCGTGGCGGCGCGCAGGCGGAAGAAGAGCACGTCGCCGGCGCGCACATCGTGAGGCGCAATGACCCGCAAGTGGCGCGCCGCGGCCGCCAGCATCGTCTCGATACCGCTTGCCTCGGCCCAGTCGCGGCTGTAGGGCGGCGGCGCCTCGGCATCGCAGCCGTACAGCTCGCGCCAAACCCCGCGCACGAGCCCGAGGCAATCGGCGCCGACCCCGCGCACGCTCGCCTGGTGATGATAGGGCGTCCCCAGCCACCCCCGCGCCGCCTGCACGATGTCGGCTCTGGAGAAGTGCATCTCGCTGCTCGCGTTCACGTCGCATCCAACGGGTTGCGCGTTGAAGCTGGCGTGGGTCCCGACCTTCGTCGGGATGACGGTGGATGACATTTGAACGTCACCCCGGCGTAGGCCGGGGTCCACGCAAGTATCGGCAATCTCTTCTGGCCAACGAGGACGCCAAGGCCTCAGCCTTTGCGGGCGAAGGTGGTGACGAAGTCGTTGCCGGGCATGTGCGGGAAGCCGCGGAAGTTCGCCGCGTTGGCAAACTTCGCCTGGCAAGTCGTCAGGTGCTTGTCGCAGCCGGCAGTGACGACGAATGTCTGCGCGGCCGCCAATGGTCCGCGCGCCGGCGCCCACAGCTCGATCGTCACCGCGCTTGCCGTCTTGGAATGATAGCGCACCTCGACCGCCTGGCCCTCGGCCGCACCCGAGCTGAAGGTCAGCAGGCCGCGCGAGAACCAGTCGTCGGCGAAATCCTCGAGGCCGCTGACGGTGAAGCGGCGCGCACTGGCGACGGCGACGATGCCGCCCTCGCCGCGATAGAGCGGATTGCTCAGCAGTATCTTGCAGCGGTTATCGCCGAGGTCGGCGTCGCAGGTGAACTGATAAAGCCGCCCCTTCGGTTGCTGCAGGTAGTGCGCCAGCCCGCGCAACTCGGCGGTGAACGTCAGCCCGGCGCGGCGCACCTCGCCGAGGCTGCCGGCGCGCATCAGCACGCGCTGCTCGGGCGCCGCCCAATTGACGCGGAAGATCTCGACGCGCGCGTCGTCATAGATGCCAGCGGAGAGGTCCGCCTCGCTCAGTCGGTCCGACGACAGGGCGCTCGTCACCTCCAGATTGTCTACGCTGAGACCGACCGAGTCGCGCATCTCGCTGGCCGTGAACCCCGCCGCCGCCTCGAACGTGGTGCCGTCGAACGTCAGATCGCGATCGTGGTCGGTGAAGCCGAGCCGGCTCGCATCGCGGCGCGTCAGCCGCCAGCACCAGCACAGCGTCGTGGCGCCGCCGTCGAGATGCGCCTGGAATTCGGGTGATAGTGATTTCATCTGAACATCCGTCCATGCGAGTAGGGAATAGCGAGTAGCGAATTGGGATTGCGCCCTACTCGCTATTCGCTACTCACTATTCACTTCACCTCACAGCCGCACCTCGACGATGGGGATGTGCGGAATGGCGCCGTGGCGGAAGCCCTGCACGCTCACCTCCAGCCGGTCGGTATCGAAGCGCACCGGTACGTCGAATTGAAAGCCCGCAGTCACCACGGCACCGTCGGCCGGCACGTGCCCGGGCAGGAATTGCACGAAGCCGGTCGCCGCATTCAGCGTGAAGGCGTCGCCTTCGCTCGCCTCATCGCCATCGACGCCGATGCGCACCGTGCCCGCCACCGGCTTGGCGATGCTGCGCGTCCACGGCGCGTGCGCCATGCCGTACGTCTTGACGAGCTGGAACGCCGCCTGCGTGCCGTCACCGGTGCCGAGCACCTGATCGAGCGGCGACAGCGCGCCACCCGGTGCGCACGACTTGTCGTCGGCGTGGTCGCGCCAACGAAAGCCGTAGAGCCGCCCGCGCCGCTCCTCGAAGAAGGCGATGACGGCGTGCAGGTCGTCCAGCGACTTGACGCCATAGCCGGCGTTGTAGCTGCGGCGCGAATCCGCCCAGCGCGCGTTGCGCTCCTCGAATCCCGAGCCGAGCACGACGACATCGGTGCGCCGTTCCGGTCCGCCCTGCGCGCCGCGCGAGATGTCGGTCGGAAAGCGGATCTCGTGAAAGCTCATGACCACCTCAGAGGCGAATAGCGAGTAGCGAATAGCGAGTAGAGATCACTCTTCCGCATTCGCTACTCACTATTCGCTCTCTCACAAATTGCGTTGCCCGAGCGCCACCGCTCTGGCCACCATCGCCGCCACCTGCGCCTCCGAGCGGCGGAAGCTGTCGGCGTCGGGTGTCGTCACGTTGAACGTCACGCTGACGCCGCCGCCGGCGCCCGCGGCAGCAACGCCGAGCCGCCCGTCCGGCCCGCGCGCCAGCGGCATGATCGCCTCGGCACCGCGCTCGCCGATAAGCCCCATGCGTCCGCCCGCCAGTGGGAATGTCGTCGGGCTGGAGATCACGCCGCCGCTGGCGAACGGCACCGGCAGCCGCTGCTGGATGACGCCGCCCTTGGCGAAGCCGGGTCCGCCGCCGCCGAACAACCCTGCCAACGCGCCGCCGAGTCCATTGGTCAGCGGCTTGAGCGCCGACTTGAGCACCAGTTGCGACAGGTTGAGCGCCAGCGAGCGCAACACGTCGCCGACGCCCCTGCCCTTGATGGCGATGCCGTCGAACGCCGTCACCAGCGAGTTGCCGAACTGCCGCCCGAGGCGCGAGGCGTCGGCGATCTGCTGCTGGAATTGCGTCGTGTCGGCGTGCACGGCGACGGTCATCGTGTCGACCGGATCGTTCCACTCGGCCATCTCGTCACCTCGTCAGTCAGGGTAGCGCGCCATCAGTGCCGCGAGCTCGTGCGGCGACGGTGGCGCCTCCAGCAAGGGACCGAGCCGGCCGCGCATCGCCGCAGAGAATTCGCGCGGCGTCATCGACCAGAAGGCCGCCGGCGTCAGCGCCAGCAGGCCGAAGCCCACCGCCATCACGTCGTCCCAGGGAAAGGGCCGGATGCGCCCGGCTCCTCCGCCGAAGCGCGGCGCGCCTCAGGCGCATCGCCGCCAAACGTCGCGCGCAGCAAGCGTGCCACCGCATCGACGTAACCGGAGGCGCCGCTCTCGGCGCGCATGCTGCTGACGGCCGTATCGGCAATCTCGTAGCCGGCGCCGCGCAGCCCGGCGCCGAGGATGCGCACGCAGTCGCGCGCCGACAACCGGCCGCCCTCGAAGCGCGAGGCCAGCGCCAGCATGTCCTCATCGCCGAACGCCGCCTCCAGCTCGGCCAGTGCGCCGAGCGTCAGGACGAGGCGGAACGTCTTGCCGTCGAGCACGGCCTCGATTTCGCCGCGGTGCGCATTCGCCATAGTTTCAGCTCGCTCCGATTGTCATCCCGGACGCCGGAGCACCGCGATGGCGATCCGGGACCCAGCGTTAGAGTCGTCAAAGACACTGCTATTTCGAGACGCCTACGGCGAGCATCCGCTGGATCCCGGCTCTGCGCTCGCTACACTCGCTTGGCCGGGATGACAGTGGTTAGCTGGTGCGGGGGGCGTAGAGGATGATGAGGGCGCCGGCGATACATACGGCGGCGCCGAGAACGTCAAAGCGATCCGGCATGCGCCCCTCGACGCTCCACAGCCAGGCGAGCGAGGCGGCGATGTAGATGCCCCCGTACACGGCGTAGGCGCGTCCCGCGAACTCCACGTCCACTTGCGTCAGCAGCCAGCCGAACAGCACCAGGCTGGCGATGCCCGGAGCGAGCCACAGCGGCGAAGCACCGAGCCGCACCACGGCCCATAGCGCAAAGCAGCCGGCGATCTCGGCAATGGCCGCGGCGATGAAGATGGCGAACGTGGTCATGGCGACTCCCGGCGGCTTCACCGAGCATGCCAGAGATGCGGTGGTCATGTCGAAGGCATGCTTTCAGCATGACCCAGAGGGTCAGACACCCTGTTTCGCCTCTAATTCGCCCACGTCTTCACCTACCGATTGGTGCCCGAGGGGGAGTAAGCGCATGCTCCATCAAGCTGCAAAATCGCTTGTCGTTCTGGCCGTCGCCGTGAGCCTGGCAGTTGCTCCGATCAACGATGCCCAAGCCCGACGCGGCCGAGGTATCGCCGTTGGCATTGCCGTAGGTATCATTGCTCTCGCGATCATCGGTGCGGAAGCCAGCCGCCATAAGCACAGGCGCAGGCATCGTCACATTCAGCGACACGCGCAAGAGCCAGGGCGACAAGCCGAAGTGCCACAGCGACGAGCGCAAGAGCCAGAGTGCGAATGGGTTGGCCGGACCTGTTACAAGAACAGCTACGGCAGCAATGTCTGTGAAGGTGGCGAATACGTGTGCCGCCCGCAATGACTGGGCAACGTCCTTCTCGCGCTCGATCCTGGCGGTGTCAGACCCAGAGGGTCTGACACTCCAGCCAAACGCGTACATCACTACGCGGCCGTGAACGTGAGCTCGCCGGCGGATTCGAGCGCGATCTCGAAGGCGACCTCGCCGTCGTGCCGCCCGGTCAGCTCGAACGAGCCGATGTGGAACAGCCCTTCGACGGTGCCGAAATCGGGGATCACCACCTGCCAGTCGCGGATGGTGCCGTTGAAAACGTAGCCGCGCACGATCTCGTCGGAGGCGGCGTCCTTGAAGATGCCGCTGCCGGTGAGCCGCGCCGACTTGACGCCGGCGCCCGCCAGCAGCTCGCGCCACTGCCCGGCGCTTTCGGCGTGCGTCACGTCGACGGACTCCGCATTGAACGCCAGCGTGCGCGCGCGTAGCCCGGCGATGGTCGTGAACGAACCGCTGCCGTCGCTGTCGACCTTCAACAGCAGGTCCTTGCCCTTTTGTGCCGCCATCTCTTTCTCCTTTGGACGGGCGAATAGCGAATTGCGAATTGCGAATAGAGAGAGGCGGCGCCCCTACTCGCTATTCCCTACTCGCTATTCGCTTCGGTGACGGCGCGGAAGCGCACGATGCCTTGATAAGTCTCGCCGTCGGTTTCGCGGCGTACATCCGATGTCTCGTGCCGCAGATTGACCAGCCGATGATCGGTCAAGGTCAACACCGCGTCGTGCAATGCCGCGCGCAGCGCCTCGATAATCGCCAGTGCCTCCTTGCGCCCGCTGGCACGCGACCACACGTGCAGCACGACCGCGTGCTCGGCGCCGGCTTCATGGCCGGCGCTCCAATCGCGCTCCGACCCCTGCGCAAACGTCACATACGGGAACGCCACGCGCACCGGCACGTCGTCATAGACGCGGGCGCCTCCGAGCAGCTCCGTCAGCGCACCGTCACTCGTCAGCCTGGCGAACACCGCCTGCTGCAACGCCCAGCTCGCGCTTGCCATCTGCCACCTCGGCTTGAGTTGTCGCTACGGCCGGCGATCCGCCGCGCCGCTGTGGCCGTCGCGCGGCGATCGCGGCCGCGCGCAGAACGAACCGCGCCTCGTTGAGCCGCGTGAAGTCGACACTGAGCTTCACAGGTCGCGCTCCTCGGCGAGGCACTTGAGCCACCGCCGCCGCGCATCCGGATCGACCGCGGCGCGAATGTCGAAGATGCGCGTGCCGGCGCGCAGGCGCATTTCCGGCGCCACGTCGCCGCGATAGCGGATGACGATCTCGTGCGTGACCTTGCCCTCGACGCGGTCGAGCTCGAAGCGCTCAGCCCCGGATGTCGCCCGCACCGCCGCCCACACCTCGGCGACGGTAGTCCAGCTCGTCACCGCGCCGCCGCCGCCGTCAGCGGCGCGGCTCGGCGCCTCCAGCGTCAACCGCGTGCGCAACGCGCCGATGGGCGTATCGGCGCTCATATGCGCACCACCCGGTAGGCCGCCAGCAGCTCCGACACGACGCTGGGGACCGCCATATCGACGGCCCCGACCTCGATCGGGTCGCGGTGCTCGTACCAATGGGCGACGAGCAGCAGCAGCGCCTGGCGCAGCGGCGCGGGAACGTCGGCCGCCGCATCGCCGTAGCCGGCGGTGAAATCGATCTCGATGCCGTTCGCCGCCTGTCCCGGTTGCGGCCAGATGGCACCGGTGTGCACCAGGCGCGGCGGCGTGCTCGCCGTGTCGGCGAGGAAGTTGGCGGTGGAGATGATGGTCGGATCGCCCTCCGCCGACAGCACGCGCACCTCCTCGATCGCCTGCAGCGGCCGCAGCGGCATGTCGATGGCTGTGCTCGGCCAGCGGTCGAGCAGCAGCCGCCAACTTTGCGTGATGAGCGCCAGCCCCAGCACCGTCTCCACGTGCAACCGCGAGGTGAGGATGAGGCTGGCGATGAGCGTGTCTTCGGCGCTGCCGTCGACGCGCAGATGGGCCTTCGCCTCGGCCACCGTCACCGGCTCCAGGGCGGGACCGCTCGTCAGC
>CAZOOS010000059.1:0-14618 GCA_964581475.1 uncultured Hyphomicrobium sp. | reverse complement strand
AAGAACAACGTCGAGAAGCTCACCATCGGCTCGATGGTGAAGTGGACGCTGGCGCAGAACGCCTCCAAGGATCACGATCTGCTCGGCTACCTGAAGACGTCGCTGCCGCATCAGCCCGACCCGGTGGCCAAGCCGCTGGAAGAGGTGATCGAGGGCGCCGAGACTTTCGAGCTGGCGCAGATCCGCAAGGATGCACTGGCCTCCATCGAGGAGCTGAAAGTCAAAGGCTCGGAGAACGCCCGCAACTTCTCCTGGTGGGGACAGGCTGGTCAGACGGTGTTCGCGCTGGGATGCGTAGCCGCCGGCGTGATGGGCCAGGTCTACATGGGCGTGCCGTGCGTCGTCGGCGGTGCGCTGTCGAACGTCGCCCTCAAGTATCTGACGCCAGCCGAGTAACCACGTCGCCGCAAAGTGCGGCACCTGCGGCGCAGCGCGCGAGCGGCTGTCATCAACGTGTCACGAGAATCCGCTGATAAACTTGCGCAATCATCTCTGCGCAAGGTCGCCGATGAACGAGATCGCCTGGGGCTGCGGATTGTTCGCCTGCCTCGCCACGCTGCTGCACTTCGCCAGCGCATCGCTCGCCGCCTACCGCTCCCGCCGCGGGGCCGACGATCCTTCCGTCAGCAGCGCTCCGCCCGCCAGTCTCCCGCCCGTCAGCGTGCTCCGTCCGGTGCGCGGCCTCGACCCCTATGACGAGCTGACGCTGCGCTCCGGCTTCGAGCTGGCCTACGAGCGCTATGAGCTGATCCTGTGCTGCGATGACGCCGACGACGCCATCGTGCCGGTGATCCGCCGCCTCATCGCCGCGTATCCGCACGTCGACGCCAAGCTGCTCGTCGGTCGCGATACGCTCACGTCGAATCCCAAGCTGAACAATCTCATCAAGGGTTGGCGCGCCGCCTCGCATGCCTGGGTGGTCATGGCCGACAGCAATGTGCTGATGCCGCGCGACTACCTGCAACGGCTGCTAGGCGGCTGGCGCGCCGACACCGGCCTGTTGTGTGCCCCGCCCATCGGCTGCCTGCCGGACGGCTTCTGGGCCGAGGTGGAGTGCGCCTTCCTCAACACCTATCAGGCGCGCTGGCAGTACGCAGCCGACACCGTCGGTCTCGGCTTCGCCCAGGGCAAGACGATGCTGTGGCGCCGCGCCGACCTCGAGCGCGCCGGCGGCATCCGCGTCCTCGGGGCGGAGATTGCCGAGGACGCGGCGGCCACCAAGGTGGTGCGTCGCGCCGGCAAACGCGTGCGACTCGTCGATCGCGCCTTCGGCCAGCCGCTGGGTACACGCAGCGCCGCGCAGATCTGGTCGCGGCAGGTGCGCTGGGCCAAGTTGCGCCGCGCCACCTTCCCTCTGTTTTTCCTCCCCGAGGTGCTGTCGGGCGCCTGTGCGCCGCTGCTGGCGGCCGTCTATGCGGCGGAGGCAATGGACGTGTCGGGTGTCGGCGTCGCCGCCGCACTCGGCGCCGTGTGGTACGGGTGCGAAGCGATGCTCGCGCGCACCGCCGGCTGGCACCTGAGCACGCTGTCGCCGCTGGCCTGGGTGGCGCGCGACCTCATGCTGCCGGTGCTTTGGGTGCAGGCGTGGCTCGGCAATTCGTTCAGCTGGCGCGGCAACGACATGCACCTTGCCGATGCGGTGGCGAGCAGCTGACGCAGCGGGAGTGTCGGGCTGACCGGCGCCGCCCCCTTCGGCGCGCCGCAGACGGCGCCACCGAAGCGAAGCGGTCCCCGTCTAGCCTGCGCTTGCACCCTCGCCGGAAGGCACCGCCGCACGCGGGCAGAGCTCCCTGGCCTTTGCAAACGCGGCATTCTTGCTGGCGAACTCGCCGACGCTTGAGCCGCCTGGCGCGTGCGCCTTGAGGTAGCTGTCGAGCATCGACTTTTCGAAGCCTTCGAGCACCGTCAGCACCGTGAAGCGCACGTCGGCGTCTGCCGCCGAGCGCACCAGCAGGATCTTCTTGCCGCCGTAGCTGGCTGTGGTCACCGGGCAGGTGCCGCCGGCCGTGGCGACTTTCGCTGCCGGCGTCGGCTTGGGCAGAGCGCTGCTCATGCCCGCCGCGAAGGCGAAGGCACGCAACGGCGGCTCGCCCGCCGCCGCAGCGGCGGTTGCCGGCGCAGGTGCCGCTGCAGCGGCACTCGCTGTTTCCTGAACCACCACTTCCGAAGTCGCAGTCGCTTCGGTTGGCGGCTCTTCGCCGGTCTGAATGATCTGCTCGGTCACTACCGGTGCAGCAGGCACGTCCGGCTTGCGCGTCGGCGGCGGTGCCGCAGCAGGCTCGTATGCCGCGACCTTCTCGGGCTCACGCACGACGTCGGCAGTCATCTCGGCCGCCGGCGGCGTGTCGCCAGCCGACCAGATCGTGCGCACGGGGGCGGCCTTCGTTGCGGAGGCGGGCTCGGCTGCCGCTTCCGCGGGCCCACCGAGGTTGTCGGCCGGAGCCAGCTTCTTCACGGCGGCAACGCGTTTCACCGGGCTCGCCGGCGCCGGCTCGGCGTCCTCGCCGCGATCGGCCCCGTTGCAGAATTGCTGGCGGAAATTGTTTGCCACCCATTCGATCGAGGCGCCGTAGTGCAGGTCGGCCGCCCAGCGGCGCGCCAGGTCGGCGAAAGTGGTGCGCCCCTTTTTGCTCGCCATGGTGGCGATGATGTCGTCCTGTTTCAAACGCGTGCGCGCCCCGACCGGCTCGTCGATGCGCTCGCCGGAATAGACGACGAGGTGTTGGATCTGCGCCAGCACGCCGGTGTTGACGTCCGGATAGCTGTCGCCCGGCACGCCGCCTCCTGTGGTGCCGAGGCCGGCAAAGTTGTTTTGCTTCGGGTTGACGTCGCCCCAGCCGCCGTTGCCGCTGCGGTAGGTGAGGAAGTTGGTCTCCACCGCCATCTGGAAGAACGCATAGTCCCACCGCACGCGCCAGATTTCTCCGTGGCGTTTGTAGGCGGTGGCGATGTCGGCAAAGCGCGGGTCGAGATTGGAGTTGCGCGTCTTGATGAAAGCCATCAAGCGCTTGGGCGTCACGCAGCGCGGCACGCTGTTGCCGGAGCCGGTGCGGATCTTCGGCGGTGCCGCGTGCGCCATGCCGGCCGCTAGCGACAGCATCAATGCCGCCATGGCAACGCGGCCAGGCATGAAGAAGCACGCCGACGAAACTCGCCCGTTCGCCGTCAATGGGATCACCATGGCGTCTCTACGTACTCGCTACTGACGACTGCTGGAGATGCGTCGGTCTTATCGCGTACCGAATGAGAGGGCGCGGTCTTGCCACCGCGCCCGCTCGCGGCTCAGCCCTCGGGGCAGAGCTCAAAGGCTTTGTTGAGCGCCTTCGTCTGCGTGGGGAAGGAGGCGACCTTCTCGCCGCCCTTGGCGTAGGCGGCGATGTAGGCGTCGACCTCGCGCTTCTCGTTCGCCTCGGTGACGTCGAGGACGGTGTAATTCACCATGCCGGTGGCGTTGGCCTTGATGATCACGGCGCGCTGGCCGCCGTAGCTGGCAGTCCACACCTTGCACTTGCTGCCGCCCTTGGCCGGCGGAATCTTCAACTGCGTTGCGGCACTGCCGATCGAGGCGGTCTGCACCTGGGCGCCCTTGGCGTCGGCTTTCGCGTCGGCTTTGGCGACCGGCGGCTTGGCTTCCGGCTTCGACTTGGCTGCCGTGTCGGTCTTCGCTGCCGGAGCCTTTGTCTCGGGGCTTGCCTCGGCCGTGGCCGGCGCGGCGTCCGGCTGCTTGGCATTGAGCAATGTCACCGGCGGGGAATCCGCAGCGGCCGGCGGCGTCTCTGCGGTAGCCGTCTTGGTGACGGAGCCAAGCATGCCGGCGCCGAGCGCCTTGAGGGGTGGATTTTCCTTGCGCTCTTCCTCGATGCGCTGCTTGGCGACCTCGGCGCCCTTCTGCGTCGGCAGGGCCACCGGCTGTTCCTCGACGGCGGGCTCGGCGACGGCGGCGACCTCGGTCTCCGCCTTGGCCTTGGCTTTAGCTGTCGCCGTGCTCTTCGGCGGCTGGCGCCCCTCGCGGGCTTCCTGCACGAGCTCAGGCCGCGGATCGTCGGCGTTGCAGAACTTATTGTAGAACTCGTCGTTGATGGTCGACACGTCGCGCACGTAGGTGCGCGAGGTCGGCGCCCACTGCTTGGCGACGAGGGTGAAGGTCATCGGACCCTCGATCGATTTCTGCCAGTCGGTGAGCACACCCCACTCCTGCACCTTGCGGGTGCGCTCGGCCACCGGGTCGTCGATGTGCTCGCCGGCGTACATCAACAGATGCTGGAGGTGCGCTTTGACGCCCGTCGACACGTCGCCGAAGCTTTCGCCGCGTGCCCCGCCGCCGGAGGCGCCGAGACCGGCGAAGTTGTTCTGCGATGGCTTGACGTCACCGCCGAAGCGCAGGGCGCCCGTTTCGAGGATCATCTGGAAGAAGGCGATATCCCAGCGGAGACCGAGCGCTTCGCCATGGCGCATGTACTGGGTGGCGACGCCTTCGAAGCGTTGATCGAGCCGCGGGTTGCGCGTCTGCAGGTACGCCGTGAGGCGGCCTGGCGTGGCGCACTCGGGAACCGGGTTGCTGGCGGTGACTTTAACTTCCGGAAGTTCGGCCGCGAGGAGCGATGTGCCGAATGCGGCGGCAAGAGCAATCGTGAGCGATGCTCTAAGGAGGCGCTTCATGGGACCACCCGTCTAAAACGCGGCGCTTCGTTACTTGAGCGCCCGACGAAACCACCAAACGTTCTTAAAGGCTTAACGTTAACGGGTGGTTTACGAATCGTCGAACTCTCGGAATCCGAGAAAGCCGCACCAATAGGGCGCCAGTTGGGGCGAGGCGGAGCGGAATTGTGGCGGCGAGCATTACCGCCGACGCAGTAAACGCGCGGCGCCGCTAGCGCGCTCAGGCGAGGTGCTGGCCGCCATCGAGGGCGATCATCTGGCCGGTCATCGACGGCGTGGCGAGGATGAAGCGCACCGCCGCGGCGATCTCCGGCAGCGACGGTCCGCGCTGCAACGGGGTGGTCAAGGTCTCGGCCGCGAAGTCCGCCTGCGACTGGTGCACGCTCTGCAACACCGGTCCGGGCCCGATGGCGTTGACGCGCACGCGCGGCGCCATCGCCTGCGCCAACGTTTGCGTCGCGGTCCACAGTCCGGCTTTGGAGATCGTGTACGAGAAGAAGTCGGGGGTCGGTCGCCACACCCGCTGGTCGATGATGTTGATCACGTTGCCTTCCACGCCCTCGGGCAGGTTGGCGTACAGCGCTTGCGCGAGAAACACCGGCGCCTTCAAATTGATATCGAGGTGCGTGTCCCAGCCTTCCGGCGTCACCGAGCCGATGGTGTCGAGGAAGAATTCCGAGGCGTTGTTGACGAGGCAGGTGACCGGCCCGAGCGCACCGGCGCAACGCGCGATGAGCGATTGCACGTCGCCGAGGTCGGCGAGGTCGGCGGGGACCGCGGCGGCGGCCCCGCCCACACGTTGGATCTCGGCGGCAAGCGCATCCGCTTCATCCCGCGAATTGCGATAGTGGATGGCGACCCGCCACCCATGCGCGGCGAGGTCGAGGGCGATGGCGCGCCCGATGCGGCGGGCCGAGCCGGTGATCAGGGCTGTCTCAGGGGTGAACGGCATGCGCTGGGAAGATTGCAGCTCCGCTGGTCCTTAGCCAGCGCCGGTAACGCCGCCGCCAACTCGCCTGTGTATGGCCAGCGTGCATCACCCTGGTCGGCGGACAACCTCTGCGGGCTGCTCGGAATTTGGGCATGAGCCGACCGCGTGCGATCTGGGGTTGTGATTCGTGCACGCGTGCCAAGCTCTTTTTGGCCAATAACTAGTCATAATGCGCAGAACGTTGCTCTGCGGATACACGGTTGCAGATGAGGCTGTGTGCGACGGCGATTCGGCTTGTAGCAAGCCCCGTTTACGCTTTTTCTACGATCCAGAAGCGTTCGAGTAGCCAGCTGTCGGCAAGGACGAGTTCGGCGCTTTTTGTGGTCAGTAGTGTACGGGGGTGAGTTCCATCATGGCCGAGTCTCGTAAAGTAACTAAGCTTTTTGGCGCAGCGGGTGCTGCGCTTCTGGCGCTCTCGGGCGCCGCTCTTGCCGACGGATACGAAGGCAGCATCAAGGATGCGCCGAAGGACGAGGGCCGCAAGTTCACCTATTCCTTCAGCGTCACGGGCACCTCGGACTACGTATTCCGCGGCATCTCGCAGACCGACAACGATCCGACCATCCAGGGCGCGATCAACGTCGGCTACGGCATCTTCTATGCCGGCGTTTGGGCCTCGGGCCTCGATTTCGAGTCGTTTGGCAATGACGCCGAGATCGAAGCCGACTGGTACGGTGGTATCAAGCCGACCTGGGGTCCGCTGACGTTCGACTTTGGCGTCATCTACTATAGCTACCCGGGCGCCGCGCACTTCTTCATCCCGCCTCTCGGTGGCGACCTCAACTATGTCGAGTACAAGGCCGGTGTGAGCGGCTCTCCCATCACCAACCTGGCATTGGGCGCGGCGGTCTATTATTCGGATGACAGCTTTGCCGAGACCGGTGAAGTTTGGACCGTCGAAGGCACGGCCGCCTATACATTCCACACGGTTGGGCCCTTTACGCCGACCATCAGTGGTGTGTTGGGCCACGTCGAGGGCGATGACCCTGCCTACCTCGCTTTCAACGGCTTCGACAGCTACACCTACTGGAACGTCGGCCTTGCCCTTGCGGTCGAGAAGCTGACTTTCGATTTCCGCTACTGGGACACCGATGGCGCCGAGAACGCCGTCTCAACGACGGAATCGTTTACGTGCAACCGCGACTACTGCGGCGAGCGGTTTGTCTTCTCAGCCACGGTTGCCCTGCCCTAAGCAGCGCAGAGCTTGCTGAACGACACGCGAACGGGGCCGAGAAATCGGCCCCGTTTTGCGTCATCTGCCTAATTTCTGATCAGCTATAAGCTTGGAATCCCAGGCAAAGTTGCCCTCCTGCAACGCCGCGCCAGCCACATGGCTGGGATAACCGGATTACATCTTGTGAACATCGGTGATTTGGGGCGTTTCTGAACCACGCCGTGGATTCCCGTAACGCGCACCGCGGATGCGATTTTTGGCGGTTGGGCGCGTTCTTGCCCTCGAAAGCAAGAGGGAATCTTCGTCTCATGACTCACACTTCAAAGCTTGCTGCCCTGTGCGGGGCGGCAGGACTAGCGCTCATCGCGATCTCCGGCACCGCCGCCGCCGACGGGTACGAGGTTGCTGCCCCCGCGCCAGCCGACGAGGGCCGCAAGTTCGCCTACTCCTTCAACCTCGGCGTCGTTTCCGACTACGTGTTCCGCGGCATCTCGCAGAGCGACAACGATCCGACCATGCAGGGCGGCATCGATCTTAGCTACGGCATCCTCTATGCCGGCGTTTGGGCGTCGGGCATCGATTTCGACGCGATCGTCAACGACGCCGATCTCGAGGTTGACTGGTACGGCGGCATCAAGCCGACCTGGGGTCCCGCCACCTTCGACTTCGGTGTCATCTACTACTCGTATCCGGGTGCCACCTACACCACGGTCCCGCCGTTCGGCTTTGACCTGAACTACGTCGAGCTCAAGGCTGGCGTCAGCGGCACCATCCACAAGGATCTAGCCGTCGGCGCCTTGGTCTACTGGTCGCCCGACTACTTCGCCGAGACCGGCAGCGTGTGGACGTTCGAAGGTAACGCTGCCTACACCTTCCACAAGGTCGGCGTATTCACCCCCGTCGTCTCCGGCGTGGTCGGCTATCAGACAGGCTCCGACGACTTCTACGAAGCCTGGAACGGCTTCAGCGAATACTGGTACTACAACGCGGGTCTAGCCCTGACGGTCGAAAAACTAACCTTCGACTTCCGCTATTGGGGCACCGACGCCTCGAGCCCTGCGTCTGACCCATTCACCTGCATCAACGGCTACTGCGACTCGCGCTTCGTATTCACCGCCAAGGTCGTTCTTCCCTAAGCTACCTCTTTCAGCTCAGTCGAACGATGGGGGCCCGGGCAAATCGCTCGGCCCCCATTGTCGTTGGGCAAGCGCGGCGCGCGGCTATTAACAACTTGTTCAGAGGTCGTTGCGTCGGCGCCACACAAGCACAGCAAGGCGAGTAGCCGCCACAGATCGATCTTGTGGCGAAGCGACAACTCAGGCCTCCTGACGCAAAGCCGCACGTGCGGCTACTGGCTGTGTGGCGCGTCTATGCCGAACGGGGGATGGACCCAACATGACCGGGTTACGGAAATTCGCGTCGATCTGCGGCGCAATGGGCGTCGCGCTGCTGGCGACTTCAGCAGGCGCACTCGCTGACGGCTACGAGGTCGCCGCTCCGGCGGCAGTCGATGAAGGCCGCAAGTTCACTTACTCCTTCAACATCGGCGTCACGTCGGACTACGTCTTCCGCGGCGTTTCGCAGAGTTCGAACGACCCGGCGCTGCAGGGCGGCGCCGACTTCGGCTGGGGTATTCTCTATGCCGGCGTGTGGGCCTCGATGGTCGACTTCGACAATGCTCCCCCCGCCAATGCCGAGGTCGACTGGTACGGCGGCATCAAGCCGACGTGGAACTCGCCCTTCGGCACCATCAACATGGACTTCGGCGTTATCTACTATAGCTATCCGGGTGCCGATCCCGGGTTCGTTCCCGGCTTGGGCGATCCCAACTACGTGGAGCTGAAGGCCGGCTATAGCTGGTCGGCGCTGCACCCCAGCCTAGTTACCGGCACCACCGTCTTCTGGTCGCCCGACTACGTCTTCGAGACCGGCTCTGTGTGGACGATCGAGACGATGGCCGCATGGACCCTCGGCAAGTTTGGCCCGCTTACACCGGTGATCAACGGCGTCCTCGGCTGGCAGAAGGGCGATACCAACGACGGATACTTCGTCAACGTGAACGGCACGGATGACGAGTACTACTACTGGAACGCCGGCCTGAACCTGGCGGTCGAGAACATCTCCTTCGACTTCCGCTACTGGGATACCAACATCAACGACGATGCGTTCGGCTTGATCTGCGCTGCGCCGGACCTTTGCTCTGAGCGGTTCGTGTTCTCCGTCAAGGTCGTGGTTCCGTAAGCAGGTTGCGACGATCTCGAAACTCCAAAGGCGATGCGCGCGGCGCATCGCCTTTTTGATTCGCGCCGATGAACGACTGTCACCTTACCGACACAGGCGTGTCACACGCCTCGGCTATCCGTACCCGTGCTTTTGAAGCATTTGGCCGTCGGCCGTCCCGCTGGCTCACCCGCGGGTGGCCTGGCAGCCAATACGCAGAGCACGCCAGACGCCCTCAAATGGCGTGCTCAGCGAGGCCAGGGGCCAGCTTCGCGGCGTCCGCCGGAGACCCGCTACCGGCGGTGGCGCGAGCTGGCCTCGTTTCCTTCCTCCCGCGCGCGATGCGTCGGTGTAGCCCCGGCTTTTTTTCCCCAGGCGCGCACGCCCCTCACCTTGCAGGCCGCGGCTGATAAGCAGCATAACCGCTGCACAGGCTGACTTGCGGGCGCACCTTGATCATTATCATCGTCGGCATGACTGCGTTGACCGTTGCGGCGGCCTTCTGGCTCGCCCGCGGTGCCGGCAACAAGCGCGTCGTTTTTGGATCGAACCCCGACGGTCCATGCGCCTTCGGCTGCGGCATGGCCTGGCTCGCCGTGCGCAGTGACGAGCCGGAAGCGGTGCTGGCAGCGCTCCGCCTTGGCGATCCGCGGCTCTGCAACTGGAATTCGGGCGTCGGCACCGCCTACGACGATTGGCTGGGTGCCAGCCACGTATTTGTTTCGCCCGCGGTGCGCGGCTGGACGTTCGTCGTCGGCCTGCCGCTGCCGCATCCCGTCGGCCGCGGCTTTGCCGACAAATGCACGCCGCTGCTCGTCGATCTCGGCGGTCGCTTCGAAGAGGTGCAGTACTTCTTCAGCTACCCGCTGATCGACTACTACGCCTGGGCGCGGGTCAAGGATGGCCGCCTGGTGCGCGCCTTTGCCGTCACCGACGAGGGCATCGTCTGGAACAAGGGCCGACCGACGAAAGAGGAGCGCGGTTTGGGCCTCAAGCTGTTCGAACTGCGCGGCGTGCGCGAACGCAAAGGCGACGCCGGTGGTGAGCTGATCCTGCATCCCACAGAGGATCACGTGATGCGCTTGGCCAGCCGCTGGAGCATCGACCCGACAACGCTTTACGAAGCTCACGCAGAGCCGGCGCTCGGTTACATTGCGCTGGCTCCACAGAGCTGGCGTGCCGAGCGCGTGCGCAAGGCTGCCTAGCGGTCGTGTTTCGTGCGCGTGTCAGCGGGGCTCGTTTCCGGCGACGAGCGGCAGATCCTCGCGGTCGCTTTCGCCTTCGAGACGCAGCGTGAGGCCATCGTCGGGGCAGCGGCCCGCCACGATACCGTTAGTACGGCGATCGAGCTCGAGGCTCGTGCAACGCGCCTGGTCGACGCGATAGATGGCGGGCAGGCTGCCTGTCTGTATTGGGTCGCCGGTATAGACCCGATGCCGATCAGGCAAGGTTTCCGCGCCGTGCAAAATGCCAGCGACGACGCTCGTCAACCCCACGGCCTGACAGAGGACCGCGGCGCCGGCGAAGCTGAGCGTCGCCCACAATGCGGCACCGCGCGCCGCACGGCCGCCACGCCGCGCGGCTGGCAGCGACCGCTCAATCGATCGTTGGCTCGAAGGTGCCGTAGCGCGCATCGCGCGGATTTCCCCTGAGGCATGAATCACGTGCAAAGGATGCGAAGGGCGCGGCGGTGCAGCAAGGGTTCGGCGACATCAAGGTGTGGCGCTGGCGCCAATGTCCACAATACTGCGTGCGGCGGCGGACCTCAGAATGGGCTCGGGCCCTCGAGCACCCGCGGGCGCGGCAAACCTCGATCGCGCTGCGGCTGCAGCGGGTTCGTCGAAGCTCCCTCGCGTCCGCTGCCGCGCCGCGTCGAGCGCACCGGCGGCACGTGCATTTGCTCGGCCCGGCACAGCTTGCGCTGGTTCTCGTTCTGCCCGCAGGCGCGCGGGGTGCCATCGCGGCCCATGCAGATGCGAATGTCGCGCAGCCGGTTTCCCGGGCCGCCGCAGTTGACGGCGACCATCTCGGGCCGCAACCACGGGTTGGCGCGCATGAACTCGCCGACCAGTTCGCGCGGGGCGACGAACTGAGTCTCGAACGGATTGCGGTAGCGCTCCGGGATCCGCACCCGCGTGAACAGGGCACGCGACAGCTTGTAATAGTCCTCAGGACCGAGTCCCGAACACGTCCCGTGCAGCTTGAACTCGTGGATGACGAGGCCGCGCGAGGGCATGATGTCGAGCATGTTGTCGATGACCGGCTGCGGCACGAACGGCTTGCGGCCGGTCGGGCACGCCTCCGGATAGCCCTTCTCGTACTGCGGCCACAGCCCATGCAGTACGAAGCCGTAGCGCTGGCCGTCCTGGCGCGCACACTGCTGCTCGTCGCGCCGCTCCTCCGCCGTGACGCAGTGGGTCGGGCTCCACGACATGACCATCGTGTAGTAGTCGAACTTGCCGGCAGTGTTCGGTCGCGGTTTGGGGTTGAACACCTCGCTCGGCCAGGGCGCGCGGCTGCGCTCCTGCGCACACGTCGTGGCGATACCGGCGAGGGCGAGCAGCGCCAGGACGGCGACGGCAATTCTCTGCGTGGACATTCTTCGGGGGTCCATCTTCAGCGGCGGGACTCTAACGCTTGGCCGCGACGATCAGCTCGGCGACCATCGTTGGATGATGCGTTGCGCATACGATGGGAAAGGTGCCCGATTTATCGGCCGTGAATGTGACGCGGGTGGACTGACCGCGCTTCAGCTCGAAGCTCTTGTCGTAGCCGTATGCGATGCAACGCTTCATGCGGGCGCTCCCCAGTCTCGTCGCCGGCAATACTAAGGATTACTCCGGCAAGGACAACGATTGACGCCGGTCAGGCCGCATTTGCTCCCGCCAGCCGCTCGAGAATGCGCGCCCAACTGCGCGCGCCCTTCTTGAAGCTCGACAGATTGTACTTCTCGTTGGGGCTGTGAATGCGGTCGTCGTCGAGGCCGAAGCCGATCATCAGGCTTTCGCAGCCGAGCACGTCTTTGAAGGAGGTGACGATGGGGATCGAAGCGCCCGAGCCCATCAGCACGGCGGGCTTGCCCCACTCGTCAGCCAGCCCCGCGGCGGCGGCCCGCATGAAGGCGGTGCTGGTATCGAACGCAATCGCCGTGCCCGCCTGCTTGCTGGAAAACTCCGCCGTGCAGTCGGCAGGCAGCCGCGCGCGCACGAATTCCTCGATGTTGGCGAGCAGCTTGCTCGGGTCCTGGCCGGCGACGAGGCGGCAGGTGATCTTCACCGACGCCTTCGAGGGGATCACCGTCTTGGTGCCGACGCCCTGGTAGCCGCCGGTGATGCCGTTGAACTCCAACGTCGGCCGCGACCAAAGCTGCTCGAGCACCGAACGGTCGCTCTCGCCCGCCGCCTGCTTCAGTCCGACGGCGCCGAGGAACGCCTCGCCGCGGAAGCCGAGCGTCGACCACTGCTGCTTCTGCGCCGCCGGCGTCTCGGCGACGCCGTCGTAGAAGCCGGGGACGGTGATGCGTCCGTTGTCGTCATGCATGGCGGCGATGATGCGCGCCAGCACGCGGATCGGATTGGCCGCCGGGCCGCCGTAGATGCCCGAGTGCAGATCGCGCGACGGGCCGGTCACCGTCACCTCTATCGAGGCGAGCCCGCGCAGCATGGTGGTGATCGCCGGTGTATCCTTGTCCCACTGCCCGGTGTCGCAGACGAGCACGACATCGGCCTTCAGCTCCTCGCCGTGCCTGGCGAGGAATTCGGGCAGCGAAGGCGAGCCGCATTCCTCCTCGCCTTCCAGCATCACCGACACCGAGATCGGCAGCTTGCCGGCGACGGCCTTCCAGGCGCGCACAGCCGAAAAGAAAGTCATCAACTGACCTTTGTTGTCCTCGGCGCCGCGCGCGACGATGACTTGGCCGTTGGCGTGGTCGGTGCTGATGATCGGCTCGAAGGGCGGCGAGGCCCACAGATTGACGGGGTCCGCCGGCTGCACGTCGTAGTGACCGTAGAACAGCACGTGCGGGATGCCGGCGTCGCGCCCGCCTGCGTCATGGGCGACCACCATGGGATGCCCGGTCGTCGGTACGACACGCGCCTCGAAGCCGAGGTCGGCAAGCTCGTTGGCGCACCACTCGGCCGCTTCCTGGCAACTCGCCTTGTAGGCGGGATCCGTCGACACGCTTTCTATGCGCAACAATTGGAACAGCCGCGCCAAGGCCGCATCGCTTGTGTCATCCAGCGTCGTCAGCACTTGGTTTAGCTGTTCGCTCATAGGCTGTCTCCAGGATCGGGCGGCGCCACAGTGAAATAAGCCGGGGCCCGCGTCAAAGGCGGCGGGGAACGCCGCCTGCGCTCTCGCGGTTTTGCTTGCTGTAGGCGAATACCTTTCGAGCGGGCGGGGAGGCTGATATGCCATCACACGACGACACCGGGCTTGCCGACGAGCGAGCGACAACGTCGCGGGGAGCAGCCAACATGGCGGACAAGACAGCGTCAGCCGAGCCGAAGTGGGTGTACGCCTTCGCCGCCGGCTATGTCGACGGCCGCGCCAACATGACGGAGCTGCTCGGCGGCAAGGGTGCCAACCTGGCGGAGATGGCCAGCTTGGGCCTGCACGTGCCCCCCGGCTTCACCATCACGACCAAGGTCTGCGATGCCTACTACGCGCACGGCCGCAAGCTGCCCGACGGCCTGAAGCCGCAGGTGGACAAGGCCATTCGTCTGGTTGGCGATGCGGTCGGCGCGCACTTCGGTGATGTCCAGCGACCGCTGCTGGTCTCGGTGCGCTCCGGCGCCCGCGCCTCGATGCCGGGCATGATGGACACGATCCTCAACCTCGGCCTCAACGACGAGACCGTCGAGGGACTGGCCAAGCGCTCGGGCGACCGCCGTTTCGCCTACGACAGCTATCGCCGATTCATTCAGATGTATGCCGACGTCGTGCTCGGCGTCGACCATGGCGTGTTTGAGGACTTGCTCGAAAACTTCAAGAACCTCAACGCACTCGCCTCCGACACCGAGCTCAAAGCCGACGACTGGGCGGAGATCATCGAGGAATACAAGAGGGCCGTGGAGGAACATCTCGGCCGGCCCTTCCCGCAGGACACGGGCGAGCAGCTTTATGGCGCCATCGCCGCGGTCTTCGGCTCCTGGCAGAACGCGCGCGCCAACACCTACCGCCGCCTGCACGACATCCCCGACAGTTGGGGCACGGCGGTCACCGTGCAGGCGATGGTGTTCGGTAACCTCGGCGAGAACAGCGCCACGGGCGTTGCCTTCACGCGCAACCCGTCGACCGGCGCCAAGGAGGTCTATGGCGAGTTCCTGCTCAATGCGCAGGGAGAGGACGTCGTCGCCGGCATTCGCACCCCCCAGCCGCTGACCGAGCGGGCGCGGCGCGAGGCGGGCGACGAGAACCCATCGCTGGAAGAGCTTATGCCGCAGGCGTTCGCCAATCTGTCGGCCGTATTCGCTCGCCTCGAGAGGCACTACCGCGACATGCAGGATATCGAGTTCACCATCGAGAACGGCAAGCTGTGGGTGCTGCAGACGCGCTCGGGCAAGCGCACGGCGG
>CAZOOS010000058.1:0-14703 GCA_964581475.1 uncultured Hyphomicrobium sp. | reverse complement strand
GCGTTCCCTCGCCCCGCGTCAAGAAGCCGAAACCGCGCACCCGGTTGAACCACTTTACCATGGCCCGCTCCCAATCGCTCTCCGGCGTGACGATGACGTGCGTCCGCTGCGGCAACTGCGATGGGTGGATGGCTGTACTCTCGTCCATGCTGAGGATGCGGAATGCCTGCATGCCCTTCGGGCGGCGCAGCACCTCGGCGTGAACGCGTGCTCCTTCGTAGGCCGTCTGGTAGCCGCCGGCCCGCAGGCAGGTTACGTGGAGCAGGATATCGGCCAGCCCGTTGTCCGGCACGATGAAGCCGTATCCTTTTGATGCATCAAACCATTTAATTGATCCGACCACCTCGAAGACCTCGATCCCGGCCTCTTCGGCCCGCTCCCGAGTCATCTCGGCCTGCGGGTCGAACTGCATAAAATCGGGCCGCTTGGAGGAATCCCCCATCATTTGTTACCCCGCTACTTGCTCAACGTTTGCTTTTTTGCCGCCTCGTCAAAGTCGCCGGACGCGGAAGAGCCCTCTTCACGTCCAAGCCCCCGTCACGAAGCGAATTGGAGAATACCATCTGTTAACCGACTGGCCAGGGGCATTCTTTCTCGAATGCCGCCGAGGCCGGAATGTCACGCGGATGTCCACATTAATGGATGTGTTATAAGCCTTTGACGTAACGTCGTTTTCATTGAAACCAATTCATCCCCACATTTTCGCCAAGAACCGGTTGACCACACCCGCTGCGATAATTCTGTGACTAGAATTCCATGCCGAAGCCCGCCGAATTGCCGAAGCACTGATTCGCTTTTGGAAACCCCTAAAACGCTTGGCGGAACCTGCCTCGGGGTGTGGCAGCCGCACAGGTTTTCCCCCGGCCTTCCCCAACCGGGCTTGGGCGGTTGCAAGGCGCGCATCCCACGACCTCAGCGTGTCCAGGGGGCGCCGGCCCGCTCCCCGGCGCGCGCGTCGCTGAACCGAAGTTCCACTAAGGCGACCGTTGGCAAAAATTTTCTACCCAGGGGCGCTGGCGGAATGCGATCCTATTTTTATTTGGCCGTTAGGCTTTAAGCGCAAATCGATTTCACCTATTTTCTGGTCTCCACCGATAGGGAACACCATGCCGACGGATTCCTCAGCCCGGCGCGGCGCCAAGGCGGCGCCCAGCGCCGGCGCCACATTGCGCCCCGCCTCCCTCAGCCGGCCGGCACCCGTCGACGCGGTGGCTGAGGCGTTGGCGCTGGACCGCCGGCTGGAAGCCATCGACAGCCTCGAAGACCGTTTGCTGGAGATCACTCGCTCCGTGCCGGGCCGCGTCACCTTCTCGACCAGCCTCGGCATCGAGGATCAGGCGGTGCTCAATGCCATCGCGGCAAGTGGCGCCAAGATCGACGTATTCACCCTCGACACCGGCCGGCACTTCCCCGAAACGCTCGACACCCTGGAAGCCAGCGAGAACCGCTATGGCCTCAACATTCGCGTGATGTTTCCTGATGCCCGCGAGGTCGAGGAGCTCGTCGCCCGCGACGGCATCTACGGTTTCCGCCTCGCCGTCGAGAACCGCAAGGCCTGCTGCGACATCCGCAAGGTCCGCCCGTTGAAGCGCGCGCTGCAGGGCGCTGCCGGCTGGGTCACCGGATTGCGCCGCGAACAGTCGGCCGGCCGCGCCCACGTGCCGTTTGCGACCTGGGATGCCGACGACGGGCTCGTCAAGTTGAACCCCATCGCCGACTGGAGCCTCGCACAGCTCGAAGCCTACGTCGCCGCCAACAACGTCCCCGTCAATCCGCTGCACGCGCGCGGCTTCCCTTCCATCGGATGCCAGCCGTGCACGCGCGCCATCAAGCCGGGCGAAGATATTCGCGCCGGACGCTGGTGGTGGGAGAACGAGGACGGTAAGGAATGCGGCCTGCATAACAGGCCTCCCCAGAAGGAAGCTGCTGCATGACAGCGCCGATCTCCCACCTCGACATGCTCGAGGCTGAGGCCATCTATATCTTCCGCGAGGCTGCCGCGCAGTTCCGCAAGCCCGTGCTGATGTACTCCATCGGCAAGGACTCCACGGTGCTCTTGCACCTTGCGCGCAAGGCATTCTGGCCGCAGAAGCCGCCGTTCCCGCTGCTGCACATCGACACGACGTGGAAGTTCCGCGACATGATCGCCTTCCGCGACAAGACGGTGCGCGACTTCGGCCTGGACCTCATCGTGCATACGAACGAGGAAGGCCTGAAGCGCGGCATCAATCCGTACGACTACTCGCCGTCCGTCTACACCGACGTGATGAAGACGCAGCCGTTGAAGCAAGCGCTCGACAAGTATGGCTTCGATGCGGCCTTCGGCGGGGCTCGCCGCGACGAGGAGAGCTCACGTGCCAAGGAGCGCGTGTTCTCCTTCCGCTCGACCGGCCATCGCTGGGATCCGCGCCGCCAACGCCCGGAGATGTGGAACCTGCTCAACGGGCGCCTTGGCGCCGGCGAGACGGTGCGCGTATTCCCGTTGTCGAACTGGACCGAGCGCGACGTCTGGCGTTACATCGCCCGCGAAGAGCTCGACGTGGTACCGCTCTATTTTGCCGCCCAGCGACCGACCATCACGCGCAACGGCCAGCTCCTCGTGGTCGATGACGATCGGTTGCCGCTGCTGCCCGGCGAAGTGCCGCAGATGAAGAGCGTCCGCTTCCGTACGCTCGGATGCTGGCCGCTCACCGCCGCCGTGCCTTCCACGGCCGCCGACCTCGACAGCGTCGTCGCCGAGACGCTGGGCGCGCGCACGTCCGAGCGCCAAGGCCGTCTCATCGACCATGATCAAGCCGGCGCCATGGAGCGCAAGAAGCAAGAGGGCTACTTCTGATGACGGCGCTCACCGCCATTCGGCGCGAAGACCTTGCTCTGGCGCCTACCCAGGAGCTGAACGGCATCCTGCACCTGCTGACGTGCGGCTCCGTCGACGACGGCAAGTCGACGCTGATCGGGCGCCTGCTGTGGGACGCCTCCGACCTTTACGACGACCAGCGCGAAACGATCAGTCGCTCGTCCAATGCAGCGACCGGTGGTGCCCATCCCGATTTCAGCCTGCTGCTCGACGGTCTCGTCGCCGAGCGCGAGCAGGGCATCACCATCGACATCGCCTGGCGCTATTTCGACACCGCGACCCGACGTTTCGTGGTCATCGATAGCCCCGGCCATGAGCAGTACACCCGCAACATGGCGTCCGGCGCCTCGCACGCGGATGTCGCCATCATGCTCGTCGACGCGCGCCATGGCATCAAGCGGCAGACACGCCGCCACGCCGGCATCCTCGACATCGTCGGTGTGAAGCGCGTCGTGCTCGCCGTCAACAAGATGGATCTCACCGACTGGTCACAGGAGAAATTCCGCGCCATCGAGGCGGATTTCCGCGAGCTGACGCTGCGCTTCGGTTTCCGTGAAGCGATCGCCATTCCGGTCTCCGCCGTCGGCGGCGACAACGTCGCGCGACGGTCCGAGCACATGCCCTGGTACACGGGGCCGCATCTGCTCGAGCACCTGGAGCGCATCCCCCCGCGCGACATCGCCCCGCGCGGCCCGTTCCGCATGCCGGTGCAGGCCGTGTTGCGCGATGGTCTCGACTTCCGCGGCCTGGCCGGCACCGTCGGCTCGGGATGCATCAGCGTGGGCGACCGCGTTACCGACGCCTTGAGCGGACAAAGCGCACACGTGTTGCGTATCGCCACCATGGGTCGTGACCTGGAGGTCGCCAAGCAGGGCCAAGCGGTCGCGTTGCAACTCGACACCGACATCGATGTTGCCCGCGGCGCCATCCTGTCCCTGGCCGACAACCCACCGACCGTTGCCGCACATCTCGAAGTACGCATCGTCTGGCTGTGGGAGACGCCGTTCGATCCGGAAGCGGGTTATTTCCTGCGCAGTGCCACCGACCTCGCGCCGATCTCGGCCATCAACATCCGCTCGCTGCTCGATCTCGAGACGCTGATCGCGCAGCCATCCGCGACGTGCGGCGTCAACGACATTGCCATCGCCTCGATCACGTTGGGGCGCCCCGTCGCCGTCGACACGTTCGCCGACAACCAACCGACGGGCGCCTTCCTGATCGTCGACGCCGTCACCGGCGCGACCGTCGCGGGTGGCGTTATCACCACGGCGACCAAGGGCGATGTGGACTACGCCTCGGCCTTCAAGTTGACGCGCGAGCTGCTGGCGCGCGGCCTGTGCCGCGATCTGGGCGACAGCGACGAAGACCGTCGCGAGTTCCAACGCCGGGCCAGCGAGGCGGCGCTGCTCCTGCATGCGGCGGGCATCCCCGTCAAGATCGAGCTTTAACGGCTCTAGTGGTTCTGCTGGATTCCGGGCGTTGGTATGGATCTACCGAACGCCCGGGACCGAGCTGAAGAAGGATGAGCCGGAACGATGTGGGAAGATCTGCTGCTCTTCGTGGCCGTCGGCTTCGCGGCACAAATGGTCGACGGCGCTATCGGCATGGCGTACGGCGTCATATCCTCATCCGTGCTGTTGAGCCTGGGCGTGCCTCCGGCAACGACGAGCGCCTGCGTGCACGCGGCGGAAACCTTCACCACCGCCGTGTCGGGTGCTTCGCACTGGAAGTTCGGCAACGTCGATCGCAAGCTTCTGCTGCGGCTTGCCCTGCCCGGCGCGATCGGCGGCGCCATAGGCGCATACCTTCTCACCAACCTCGACGGCGACAAGGTCAAACCGTTCATCAGCGCCTATCTGCTGCTGATCGGACTTTTCATCGTTTGGAAGGCGCTCACTAGGCGCGTGTCGGAAGGCGCCGAGCCTTCGCGGGTTGCCCCGCTCGGCTTCTTCGGGGGCCTCCTCGATTCCATCGGCGGCGGCGGCTGGGGCCCGATCGTCACCTCGACGCTTATCGGGCAGGGCACGACGCCACGCTACGCCATCGGGTCGGTCAACCTCGCGGAGTTCTTCGTCACGCTCACCATCTCGGCGACCTTCGTCGCCACCATCGGCCTCGAGCTATGGCCGATCATCTCTGGCCTCATCCTGGGCGGCGTGATCGCCGCCCCCTTCGCCGCCTATGCGACGAAAATGCTGCCCGACAAGGTGCTGATGATCCTCGTCGGCTGCATCGTGGCCATCCTGAGCCTGCGCACCATCGTTCAGGCCCTCACCTGAGCCGGCCAGGCGCCGCGGTCGCGGGGCCGTTTCTGCGGTTGAACCATCCAAGATAACGGATATGGTCGCCCCCCGAGAGGCGCCCCAAGAAGCGACACGAGCCTGCTTTATATGGAATTTCTGCACTCGGGCGCCTGGCCCATCATCGTCATGGGCGGCTTTGCCGTCGGCTTCCTGGTCGGCCTCACCGGCGTCGGGGCTGGCTCGCTGATGACGCCGTTCCTCATCTCCGGCATCGGCATCTCGCCGATCATGGCGGTCGGCACTGATTTGCTGTTCGCCTCGATCACCAAGGCGAGCGCCGCCTGGCGGCATCATGCACTCGGCAACGTCAACTGGCCGATCGTGCGCTGGCTCGCCACGGGCAGCCTGCCCGGCGCGGCTCTCGTGCTGGGATGGATCTACTTCGCCGAGCCCGACATCCACGTGCTGGCGGCGATCATCCGCAAGGTGCTCGCCATCGCGCTGGTGGTGAGTGCGCTTTGCGTCGCTGCCTATCCGCTGCTAAAACGCTACGCGGTCGCCGATCGCGGCCCGTCCGAGCTGGTCGCGGTGCGGCCCGCTCCGACGCTGCTGCTCGGATGGGTGCTCGGCGTGCTCGTCGCGCTTACGTCGGTGGGCGCCGGCGCCATCGGCGTCGTCGCGCTGACCGCGCTCTACCACGCGCTGTCGGCGCGGAGACTGGTCGGCACCGACATCGTGCACGCCATACCGCTGACATTTCTCGCCGGCGCCAGCCACTTCGGCATGGGAAACGTCGACCTCGAAATTCTCGGATTTCTGCTGATCGGATCGGTGCCGGGCATCGCTCTCGGCTCGCGCATCACCGGTCTGGTGCCGGACTGGGTGTTACGCCTGGCGCTGGCTCTCGTGCTCTCCTGGGCAGCATACTCGCTGCTGAACCCCATGCGCCACTAACGCGGCACGTATGCACCCGGCCCCGTCATCCCACTGTAGAGCGGGATCCATGCAAGCCTCGACAATTGCTACTTTGAAGCGGCGCTCGTGACCAAGGCAACTTGTTGCGAAGTGGTCGCGCGATAGCGCCAAAAGCTTCTGTTGGAGCTGGCGTGGATCCCGGCCTCCGCCGGGATGACGGGAAAGTACGCCGCGCGGCGAAACCTTCGCAACTCCGCGGTCAGCGGACCGTTTTGACGAGGTCGAGGTCGGCGTGGAAGCGATTGCCGGCCGTCGTCGCGCGCACGTAGCCGGCACGGATGACGAAGTCGCCGAAGTGCTCGCCCTCCTCGCGCTCCTTGGCGTAGCGCGCGAACATCGGCTCCAGCAGGCCGACGATGCGGCCCTTGTCGACGTCCTCGGCGTAGAGCTTGTTGAGCCGCGCGCCGTTGAACGCCGCGCCGAGGTACAGGTTGTAGAGCCCTGGATTGCGCCCGACGAGGCCGATTTCTGCAAGATATGGCCGCGCGCAACCGTTGGGGCAGCCGGTCATACGGATAACGATCTCGTTGTCCCTCAGCCCGGCTTGCTCGAGAGAATCTTCCAGGGCCGTCAGCAGCTCCGGCAGGAAGCGCTCGCTCTCTGCCAGCGCCAGCCCGCAAGTCGGCAGCGCAACGCACGCCATGCTGTTGCGGCGAAGACCCGACAGTGCCGTGCCGATGGCGATGCCGTGCTCCTGCAGGATCGCCTCGATCTTCGACTTCGTCTTCGCCGTCACGTTGGCGATGATGACGTTCTGGTTGGCGGTGACGATGAAGCCGCCGGGATGCAGCTCAGCGATCTCGCGCAGCGCCGTGCGCAAGCTCCAGCCGGGAACGTCCTTGATGCGGCCGTTCTCGACGAACAGCGTCAGGTGCCACTTCTTGTCGGCCCCCTGGGCCCAGCCGATGACATCGCCCGTCGAGGTGAACTCGTAGGGTCGCGGCTCGCCCAGCTTGTAGCCGAGGCGCTTCTCGACCTCGCTGCGATAGGCGTCGAGCCCGCGATCCTCGACGGTGTACTTGAGGCGCGCGCGCTTGCGGTTGTTGCGGTTGCCCCAGTCACGCTGCACGGTGAGGACCGTCTCGGCAACGGCCACGGCCTGCTCCGGCGTGCAGAAGCCCAGCACGTCCGCGGTGCGCGGGAACGTGTCGGGCTCGCCATGCGTCATGCCCATGCCGCCGCCGATGGTCACGTTGTAGCCGACCAGCTTGCCGTGCTCGACAATGGCGATGTAGCCGAGGTCGTGAGCGAAGATGTCGACGTCGTTGGACGGCGGCACGGCGATGACGATCTTGAATTTGCGCGGCAGATAGTGCGTGCCGTAGATCGGCTCCTCTTCCTTCTTGGCAGGGCCGCTCTGATCCATCACCTGTTCGCCGTCGAGCCAGATCTCGTGATAGGCGCCCGTCTGCGGCAATAGATGCTCGCTCACATCGACGGCCAGCTTGTGCGCCGCTGCATGCACCTTCGACAGATACGGATTGCCGGTCGCCAGCACGTTGCGATTGACGTCGCCGCAGGCCGCCAGCGTGTCGAGCAGGGCGGCATTGATGGCCCGCATCGTGCGCTTCATGTTCGACTTGATGACGCCGTGGAACTGGAACGTCTGGCGCGTCGTCAAACGCAGCGTGTGGTTGGCGTAAGTGCCGGCGATGGCATCGAGCGCCAGCCACTGCTTCGACGTCGTCACGCCGCCGGGCAGGCGCACGCGGATCATGAAGCTGTAAGCCTTCTCCAGCTTCTTCTTGGCGCGCTCGGGACGCACGTCACGGTCGTCCTGCAGATAAGTGCCGTGGAACTTCGTCAGTTGCGAGTCATCCTCGGAGATGGCGCCGGTGACGACGTCCGCCAAGCCCTCGGCGATGGTGCCGCGCAGGAGCCGGCTGTTCTCCTTGATGATCTCGTTCTTGGCGCGATTGTCGTCGGTCATCTGTAGTTGTCCTGTCGGGCGCACAAGCGCGCCGAGCGTCTCAATACACGTCGCGCTGATAGCGGCCGGTTTTGGTGAGCTCTTTCAGCTTGGCGCGGCCAGCTTCATCGTCGCCACGCGCGCCTTCGGCGAGAATGCGGCCGAGCATCACGTCGACGTCGCGCGCCATGCCCTTCTCGTCGCCGCAGACATAGATGTGGGCGCCTTCGTCGACCCACTTCAGGAGGTCGTTGCGCGCTTCCCAAAGCCGTTGCTGCACGTAGATCTTTTCCGGCTGGTCGCGCGAGAAGGCGACATCGATGCGCGACAGCGTGCCGGACTCGAGCGCCTCTTGCCACTCCAGCTGGTAGAGGAAGTCGTTGGTGAAGTTGCGCTCGCCGAAGAACAGCCAGCTCCTGCCCTTGGCGCCGTCCTCGGCGCGGTCCTCGATAAAGGCGCGGTAAGGGGCGATGCCCGTTCCGGCGCCGATCATGATGATCGGACGGTTGCCGTCCTCGGGCAGGCGGAAGTGGCGGTTCGGTTTGACGTAGATGCGCACCGGATCACCAACGCGCCGGCGATCGGCGAGGTAGGTCGAAGCGACGCCGCCGCGCTTCTTGCCGTAGGATTCCCAACGCACGGCGCCAACCAGAAGGTGGGCCTCGCCCGGGTGCGCCTTTCGGCTCGAGGCGACCGAATAGAGGCGCCCGGGAAGCGGGCGCAGCAGGCCGAACAGCTGCTCGGGCGTCAGCTTCTCGGGGTACCGCTCGAACAGATCGATGAGCTGGCGATCCTCGGCGAACTCGGTGAAGGCCTTCGGATCGGCAAGATGCGTCAGGTCGATGCGTTGCGTGAGCTTGGCATAGTTTTCCACCAGCGCCCGCGACAGTGTCGTCACGTCGTAGCGCTCGCGCAGCTTCTGCACGACGGCGCCGTCGGCGCCGAGGCCCACCGCCTCGGCGAGTTCCAGCGCGATCTCGGGATTGTTCTCGGGCACGACACCGATGGCGTCGCCCGGCAGATAGGCGAAGCCCGGCGCCTCGGCGGCGATCTCGACGTGCCAGGTCTCGCGCGTGGAGCCCGAGCCGTTGAGATTGAGCAGCGTCGAGATTTCGCCGACGAGCGGGTTGTCGGCGGTGAACTGCGGCTCATCCTCCTCGGCGGCGTGGCCGACACCACCTTTGAAGTCGACGTGCACGACCGTGGCGTTGCCGGTGGCGTCCGCCGGCGCCAGTTCGCCCAGCGCCTTCTCGGTCCACTCGGCGGCCTGCTTGGCGTAGTCGAGGTCGAGGTCTATGCGCGCGAAGGCGCGCGTGCCGCCCAGCGCCGCGAGACGCTCGTCGATCGCCTTGCCGGTGGCGCAGAACTGCGCGTAGGCGGTGTCGCCGAGGGCCAGAACGGCAAAGCGCACGCCTTCGATGCGCGGCGCTGCCTCGCTCATCAGCGCGGTGTAGAAGTCGACAGCGCGGCTCGGCGGATCGCCTTCGCCCCAGGTGGAGGCGAACACGATCAGGTTCTTGGCCTTCGCCAGCACGGCTAGGTCGGCATCGGCAAAGTCGACGATCTTGGCGTCGAGACCATGCTTCTGGGCGAGCTTCTTGGTGCGCATGGCCAAGGCTTCGGCGTTGCCGCTTTCGCTGGCATAGAGAACGGTCAGCGCCTGGCGCGGCTTCGACGCCGCGGCAGGCTGGGGTAGCGCACCACCGCCGGCTTGAGCCGCCTCGAAGCCGGCAAAAAAGCCCGCGAGCCAGGCGCGCTGCTGCGGCGTCGTGCGGGCGACGACGCTATTGAGCGCATCAATGTCTTCCGGCGTGAACGGCGCGTTCTTCGGAAGCAACGGTTGGGCGGTCACAAACGCCTCCTCGAAATGTCTCGTCTCGTGCAGTGCGCCAACTTCCACCTTGGGCGCAAGCTATCCTGGCTGGCCCAATGCGAGGGCATCGGTCTTTAGGGCTTCGCCGGTGCCGCGTTGCAGGTCATATACTTCGACTTTATCCGGCCGCGACAGTCCGGCGGTCTCCCAGTCGAGACCGACGAAGATCACCGCCGGGCCATGGATGCCGCTATCGGATATGGCGCGAGCGACGGACGCCAGCTCCGTCGCCAGGGCGCGCTCGTTGGCCAGTGTCCCGTTCTCGACAATGACGACCGGGGTTCGCGGTGCCGCGCCGGCCTCCAGGAGCTTGTCGGCGAAGTGCTGCGCGGTGCGCACACCCATGTAGATAGCGAATGCCTGCCCGGGTTGCGCCAAGGCCGACCAGTCGAGCTCCAGCGGCCCATCGGCCGAGGCGCCCGTGACCACGGCGAACTGGCGCACTTTAGTGCGCAGCGTCACCGGCAATCCGATGCTCGCGGCGCAGGCGTGCGCGGCGGTGATGCCCGGCACCACCTCGACAGGCACGCCGGCGGCGCGCACGGCGGCCATCTCCTCGGCGGCGCGGCCGAAGACGAAGGCGTCTCCACCCTTGAGGCGGACGACGCGATGGCCCTTCATCGCCTCGCGCACGAGGATGCGATTGATCTCCCCCTGCAGGGCCGAGTCGCCTTCCGGCGCCTTGCCGACGTCGATGCGGATGGCATCGCGGCGCGCGTACTCGAGGATGGCCGGATTGACCAGCCGGTCGACGACCAGCACGTCCGCCGACTGCAAGTGCTGCTGCGCCTTCAAGGTGATGAGGTCGGGCTCCCCGGGGCCGCAACCGATCAGTGCCACGCTGCCTACGGGTGACTCGTGGCGATCGCCGGCGGCGAGCTGGCGCGCGAACTCGCGGTCGGCGGCTTCGCTGTCGCCGTCCAAAATGGCCTTGCGCCACCCGCCCTGCAGTAGCGCTTCCCAGGTGCGCCGGCGCACGATCGGGTCGGCGATGGACTCCTGCACGCGGCGGCGCAGTGCTTGCGCCCGCTGCGCGACCTGCCCGAAGTTGGCCGGCAGCCAGCTCTCGATCTTGGCCTTGATCTCCCGCGCCAGGATGGGCGCGGCGCCCTCCGTGCCGATGGCGACGACGATGGGGTCGCGATCGACGATCGCCGCCATGATGAAGTTGCTCTGCGAGGGGCCGTCAACGACGTTGGTCGGCAGGCCGCGGGCACGGCCGGCGGCGGCAACGCGTGCGTCGAGGTCCACATCATCCGTGGCCGCGAAGACCAGCGCCGCCCCGTCGAGATCGCTTTCGGAGAATGCGCGCCGTTCGATGGTGAGGCTGGCGACCCCGGCATTGGCAATGTCGTCGGCAACCTCGGGCGCGACGACCTTCAGTCGTGCGCTGGTCTTGGCAAGCAGACGCACCTTCTGCAACGCCTTCTCACCGCCGCCGACGATGAGCACGTCCCGGCCCTCGAGATCGTAGAAGATAGGAAAGTACCGCAACGGCTTACCTTTCGCTGCCTGCGCGCCGAGGATGATGACCTGATAGGGTTAAACCGGCCTACAGCGGGCGGCCCTTGCGCGCGTTGGCCGGTTCCCGGTCTTATAGTGGATCCAAGTAGAATTTTCTATTGCTGGCGGCCCCTTGGCCAAAGATAAGAACGCTTTTCCCGGTTCGTCAGCTCAGCGAGTATGGAATTCCGCCCTATCGCGCTTTTTCCCGACACGTCACGCCGGCGCCGAGCATTGAGGTTGCGCATGCGCCAGTTCGCGTCCGTCAGAGTCGCATCATGCCCACGCCCTCCTCAAATCGACTCGTCGATGCGACGCGAAACGCAAGCCCGCATCCCTTCGCAACTGCGTGCGCGAACACGACGATTGGATGACGAATAGCACACGCGTTTGTGAGACCGATTTACTTCCGTTGCTGAGAGGCGTGTGGTTTATAGCCGCCATGGCGGTCCGGACTTGCGTGTTCTGGATCCGCGGACTGGAGCGACCCCATCGGGGGGTTTCACTCCAGAGGGTGGGCCCTCGGCGGGGCCATCCAGTTTTGGACGGCATCTTGCCGAATAGGAGGACGTTATGAAGGTTTGGACCAAGCCCGCAGTTCGTGAGCAGGAAGTTGGCCTCGAGGTTACCTCGTACATGCCGGCTGAGATCGACATCATCTAACGACTGTCGATCCACTCACTTACTCTGTGAGTTTCCGACAACGGCGGTCGATCATTCGGCCGCCGTTGTTGTATCGGGCGCCATGTTCTCGGCGGAATGTGCGCTCGAAACCAGACGACTGAAATGATCATCAAAGTTCTGGGCTCTGCCGCGGGCGGCGGGTTCCCGCAGTGGAACTGTAACTGCCGCAATTGCGCTTCCGTGCGCGCTGGAACCCCCGGTTTCAGGGCGCGAACGCAATCGTCGTTGGCCGTCAGCCGCGACGGGGTGAGCTGGGCGCTGCTCAACGCCTCCCCCGACTTGCGCCAGCAGCTCAACGACACGCCGCAGCTGCACGCCGACCCGAAAGCGGGCTTGCGTCACAGCCCCATCAAGGCGGCCGTGCTGACCAACGGCGACGTCGACCACATCATCGGATTGATCAATCTGCGCGAGGCGCAGCCCTTCTCGATCTACGCCTCCGACCGGGTGCTGGAGATTTTGCGCTCGAACTCGGTCTTCCAGGTGCTGGCCGAGTCGCTCGTGCCGCGCATCGAGATCGGGCTCGACAAACCCTTCAGACTGGAGGGCGCCGGCGTCGATCTGGGCCTGACGGTGGAAGCCTTTGCCGTCCCCGGCAAGGTCGCCCTCTACCTGGAGGACACGTCGTCTGCCGACTTCGGCAGCCAGGAGGGCGATACGATCGGCCTCAAGATCACTGATCCGGTCGACAAGAAATCCTTCTTTTACATACCGGGGTGTGCTGCCGTAGACGAGAAGCTGGCAGCGAGGCTCAAGGGGGCATCCATCGTCTTTTTCGATGGCACGTTGTTTACCGACGACGAGATGCTCGAGCAGGGCCTGCTCAACAAGACCGGCGCCCGAATGGGACATACCAGCATGTCGGGAGCCTCGGGATCGATCGCTGCGTTCTCGCAACTGGGCGTCGGAAGGCTCATATACGTTCATATAAACAACTCGAACCCGGCGCTGGACGAGAATTCGCCCGCCCGCAAGACCATCGATGGCGCGGGCTGGGAAGTCGGGTACGATGGGATGGAGGTGCGCCTATGAGTGAAGCGTTCAGCCTGGAGCGTAAGAGCGCCGAGCGCAAAGCGCAGGAGCCGTGGCCCGTTGCCGACTTCGAGGCAGCGATCCGCGCCGTCGGCGCCGAGCGCTATCACGACAAGCATCCCTTCCATCACATGCTGCACGGTGGCCAGCTCAAGAAGCCGCAAGTGCAGGCATGGGCACTCAATCGCTACTGCTACCAGTCGGCCGTGCCGCGCAAGGACGCAGCCCTCATCAGCCGCCTCTATGACCGCGAGCTGCGTCGCGAGTGGGTACATCGCCTGCTCGATCACGACGGCTACGGCGAGGAGCCGGGCGGCATCGAGCGCTGGCTCATCCTTACCGACGGCCTCGGCCTCGACCGCGACTATGTCATCTCCATGCGCGGCGCTCTGCCGGCCACGCGCTTCGCCGTCGAATCCTACGTCACCTTCGTGCGCGAGCAGCCGATCACGGTGGCCATCGCTTCCTCGCTGACCGAGCTCTTCGCTCCCAAGATCCATAAGGAGCGCATCTCCGGCATGCTGGAGGGCTACGACTTCATCGACGATAAGGTCATGGCCTATTTCAAGCGCCGCCTGACGCAGGCGCCGCGTGACGCCGATTTTGCCCTCGACTACGTCCTCAAGAACGCCAAGACGCGCGACGAGCAGGAAGCCTGCGTCGACGCCGTTCGCTTCAAGTGCAACGTGCTGTGGGTGCAGCTCGATGCGCTCCAGCACGCCTACGTCGAGGGGCATATCCCTCCCGGCGCGTTTCGTCCGGAGGCCTGAGAATGGGTGAAACCGCACCACGCCAGCGCGCGATCATCACGGTCGCCAGCAAGCCGGTGATACCACCCTATATAAAGCTGCGGCACGACGCCGGCCGCAACCGTTGGATCATCCTCGCCCCGGAGCGCCTGTTCGATCCGGACGAGATCGCTGTCGCGATCTTGAAGCTTTGTGATGGCCAGCGGACCGTCGGCGACATCGCTGGGGTGATGGCAAAAGAGTACAATGCGCCGGCGGAGGAAATCGAGGCCGACATCATCGCGATGTTTCAGGATCTCGCAGACAAGGGAGTAGTGAAGGCATGAACCAATCTGCCCCTACCCACGTCAACCACGTCAAAGAATCGACGGTGACGATGGACGCCGGCGAGATGCGCTGCGATGCCGCCTCCTCGCCCGGCCCCGATCCCTCATGCGTGGTGCGCGCTCCGATCGGACTCCTCGCCGAGTTGACGCATCGATGCCCCTTGCAGTGCCCGTACTGCTCCAATCCGCTCGAGCTCGAGAAGGTCAATACCGAGCTGACGACCGCCGAATGGCAGAAGGTGATGCGTGAGGCGGCCCAACTCGGCATTCTGCAGGTGCATCTTTCGGGTGGCGAGCCGACGGCGCGCCGCGACCTCGAAGAGATCGTCACTACCGCCGCCGAGAACGGCCTCTACACAAACCTCATCACCGCCGCCGTGCTGTTGAAGCGCGACCGGCTGGAGAAGTTGAAGGCATGCGGTCTCGACCATGTGCAGATCTCCATCCAGGACGTCGACACGCAGGCCGAGAACGCCGACCGCATCGCCGGCTACAAGGGCGGCAGCGCCAAGAAGAAGGAAGTGGCCGGCTGGGTGCGCGAGCTGGGCATGC
>CAZOOS010000057.1:5824-14871 GCA_964581475.1 uncultured Hyphomicrobium sp. | reverse complement strand
TCAGCAGGTCGCTGTCGGGGCTGAACGGCTCGTAGGTCTCCTCCAGCTCGTTCAGTTGCGCGCTGTACTGTTGGCGGCGCCAATGATCGAGGTAGCGGAAAAAACGGCGCGCCTCTTTGCCCTGCCCGGCGGGCCAGGCGGTCGGCGCCGTCAGCCGGTCGAGCAGTGCAAAGCGGGTGACCGGAATGAAGCGCTCCTTGCCGCGTGCGCTCTCGGGCATCACGGCGTCGAAGGCGGAGACTTTCTCTTCGGGCGTCGTCGCAGCGGAGGCGCTCTCCGAAACCCTGGAGAAGAGGCTCGACGAAGCGGTGGTCGGCGCTGCCTGCACGTCGGTCGAAGACATGTTCGGGCTCCCCCTCTTACGCGCTACTCAGGTGGATCGTCACCGCCGCGCCCGGCCAAGATAACGGCCGCACGCCGAGGCTTTTCTAGGGTGGAAGTGCTTGGATTGTCGAGACTTGCCGCTTGCTGCAGGCAAATTTCCGTTCCTCTGTGGCGGGCGTTCGAAGGTGTCGCGCAAATCGCCGAAGTGGTGCTGCAACCTGCCGATTCTTTGCGTTGATAACCTCTATCCGCGTCACAGTCGTGCCCTTGTTCACCATAAGAACAACCTGTGCGTACCAACGTAAGAGGGCATAGCGGTGCGTCTTATTTCCCGCTTTTTATGCGTTACCGGTCTGGGATTTCTGCCACTGGTTGCGGCTGAGGCCGGCGAGCGTTTGGTGATGCCGTTCGATTGCGGCGTCGAAGGGGGCGAGGTTCGCCTCAACCCGAGCGTCGAGAAGAGCTACCGCATTGTCGGCAGCCGCGACGAGCAGACGGTCACCACCTGCGCCAAGTCCGCTTCCACCAGTTGCCGCACGGTCATGGTGCACAAGTTCGCCGTATCCTGCGGCGGCGCCTCCGTGCCCTGGGTCGAGATCGCCGCCGCGATCCGCTCCGCCGATGCCAATCGCGCCTGGCTCGAAGGCGGCCAGCTCAACCTCGTGATGCCCGTTCGCAGTTTGCCGGACGTCGCCTCCGCCTGTCTCCACAAGCCGACAACCGGCGGCTCGGGTCTGGCGCGGCGCGTCGTGCTCGGCGGTAATTGCCTGCCGTGGCGGCGCAGAGCCGCGTTCGAGCATCTGGTGCTGCCGAGCGGTTTTGCGCCGGTGGGCGAGCTTGGCGCACGGCTCATGGTCGGCGCGGTCGCCGACGACGCTGCCCTGAACCTCGACACCGCCGACGCCTTGGCGCTGGAGCCGCAGCCGCTGCTGGTCTCCTTGACGGAGGCCGAGATGGTCGTCACCAAGGCCGATCCCGCAGCCGTGCTGGAGCCGCGCGGCCAGGCCGAGACGTTCGAAGCGGCGCTGGAGCCGGACGCTGCCGATGACTGGATCACGGTCGTCCACTCGGGCCCCGAATTCGCGACCGCCGCTGGCATCGGGGTGCCCATGGACGCGCGGCCGTGGGCATGGCTGCTGGTCGTTGCCTCGGCCGGTATCGTCGTGCTCCTGCTGATGATGCGGTTTGTGCCGCCGGCGCTGGCCCGGCGCTCGGCGCAGGCGACCAGCCGGGCGCTGGCGAAGGGCGACCTCAGCCTCGCCAACGCATCCGTTGCGGTGGCGGCGCTGCTGCAGCAGACCGAGTCGGCGGCGCGCGGCCTCAAGGGCGCCGGACCGCTGCGCGAGGTGCTGGAGGGCGAACTCGGCCAAGTGCGGATCCGCCTCGCCAACATCGAGCGATCGACGGCTCAGGGCGATGTCGACGCCGAAAAGACCGCTTTGCAGTACCGGGCGCTGGTGCGCGAGCTGGAGCGCTACCGCCGCATCGTCGACAGCGCCGTGGCGAGCTTGACCGGTTCCAAGAAAGGGGTGGCACTGCCGCGCACGGCGAGCGAAGCCTACGAGGTGCTTGGCGTCAACGCGGAGGTCAGCGCCGGCGTTCTGAAGAAGATCGTCGATGCCCTGCGCATGAGCTGGCATCCCGACCACGCCCGCGATGCCGAGGATCGCATGCTGCGCGAGGACCGCATCCGGCAGATCAACATCGCCTGGGATCTGATCAGCGCCAATCGCGAGGCCGCCTAGACGGCGACTTCGCGTTGCTGGTTTTATCCGCCGCTCAGCCCCAAGCCTGGACCTGCGGCTCCTGCACCTCGAGCTGCGGGGCCACTTCCGCAGGATTGCTCACCTTGCGCGAGCGGCCGTCGAAGCTGGCACCTTGCTCGATGGTCAGCGACTGGCTGTGAATGTCGCCCTCGACCTGCGCGCTCGGGTGCAGCACCACGCTTGAGCCGAGAATGGCCCCGTTCACCTGACCGAACACGCGCACGCTGTCGGCGGCGATGGAGCCGTTGACGACGGCCTGCTCGCCAACAATCAGCTCGGCGCAGTGCAGGTCCGCCGCGATGGCGCCGTTTACGCGCAGCGAACCTTTGCAGCGGACGGTGATGGATTGCCCCTCGATGGACATATCCTTGCCGATCACGGACTCGCCGGCCCGCGGGGCCGAACCGGTCACGGAAGGCAGCGTTGTGACGTCGGCAGCAACGACGGTGAGCGTTTTGGGATCGTGCTTACGCTGAAACACCATGATTATCTCCCTCGGCTTATGATCCACCTTCAGAAAGGCGCGCTGGCGTGGTGGAATTATGATGAATGGGCAACCAATGTTCCGCGAGGCCGGGTCTCGATGCGCGTGAGCGCCGCCGATCACGCGCCCGGCGCATGGCCGCGGCAGCGCTCGTGCTGCTGGCGTTCGGGGCGCCCGGTATGAGCACGGCCGACGAGTTTCGCGCCGCCGAAAGGCACAAGATGGTCGAGGAGATCGTGTCGGTGGCGCGCATCGCCTCCGACGCGGGACGTCCCGTGCTCGACGAGCGCGTGCTCGCGGCCATGCGCAAGGTGCCGCGTCACGAATTCGTCCCCGCCGAGCAGAAGCGCGCCGCCTACCGCAACCGGCCGCTGCCGATCGGTGCGGGGCAGACCATCTCGCAACCGTACATCGTCGCGCTGATGACCGATCTGCTGGAGCTGCCGCCCGGCGCCAAGGTGCTCGAGATCGGAACCGGGTGCGGCTACCAGGCGGCGGTGCTGGCGCATATCGCCGATCGGGTCCACAGCATCGAGATCGTCGACAGCCTCGGACGCCAGGCGGCGGAGACGCTGGCGCGCCTGGGCTATGCGAACGTGGAGACGCGCATCGGCGACGGCTACCTCGGCTGGCCGGAAGCGGCGCCGTTCGACGCCATCATCGTCACCGCGGCGCCCGACCACATTCCTCCGGCGCTCGTCGACCAGCTCAAGCCCGGCGGACGTCTGGTCATCCCGGTCGGCACACTGTCGCAGGAATTGCTGGTCGTGCGCAAGGCGGCCGACGGCTCGACGCTGAACGAGACGATCGTGCCGGTGCGCTTCGTGCCGCTGACGCGCGAGAAACAGTGAGGCGCCGCCCTATTGCCACTTCCAGGTGATGTCCGCTTGCCTGATCTCTGTCCCCCGCTCGAAGGACTTCTCATCTTTTTGGTCAAGCTCGGTGCCGTTGTCGTCGTAGACGTGCACCGTGCCCTCGATGTTGAGCCTGCGCTTGCCAACCTCGCACTCGTAGGGAACGGCGCGGGCGCCGCCGAGATAGCGCCATTGGCCGCTTAAGCGGTAAGCGATGCAGCCGACGTCCTCGGCCCGCAGATTCTGGGTTCTGAGCTCGGCAAGGATCTCCGAGATGAGCGTCTGGTTGTCCTGGAATTGATCAAGCACGTCCTCGAGCGAGGCGGTCCCGCCGCCTTGGGCGATTGCCGAGCCGACACCGAGCAGGGAGCAAGCGAGCGTGGCGAGCAGCGAGCGCATCCAACCCTCCTTCGTGGTCCATCGAACATAGCACCAAAAGCAAATGGCCCCGGCAAGCGGGGCCGTCCGTTAAACTTTACGTCGCCGGCCTCCGGGCGGTGACGGCGGAGCTGATACCGTCCTCCAGCTTCTTCCGCACAAGCCCACTAGTGTGCTGCGTGGTGACCCGGCCGTTCTTGACGTCACTCCCACGTCCACGTGACGTCCGTCTCTTTGTAGTCGAAGGCGAGCTTGGGCGCGTTCTCGTCACTCGCGTCGATCTCGGCCCCTTTCACGTCATAGAGGTGCAGCTTGCCGTCGATGTTGAGCTTGCGCGTGCCGATATCGCATTCGTATGGGACCACGCGCACCCCGCCCAACTCCGTCCAATGACCACCGAAGCGATCGCCGGTGCAGATGACGCTCGCCGCATCGAGCTTCTGCGCCGCTAGCTCGGCGTTGATCTCGGCGATGAGCTTCTCGTTGTCCTTGAGCCGGTCCATCAGGTCCGTCAGCGAGAGGCTGCCGCCGGCCTCGGCCGCGCCGATGGCGGTGAGGAGAAATACGAAGCCGAGAGCGGCCTTGAGGGTGCGCATCGATGCCCCCGAAATTAGCTGCAACATGAAGTGAACATAGCAGCTCTACGGGCTCGCCCGAAAACGAAAAGGCCCCGCGTTGGCGGGGCCTTTGAAGATTTAGCGCCCGACAGGCGTCAGGCGACTGAGGAGTTGATCCAGTCCTCGAGCTTCTTCTTCTGCACCAGCGCACCGGTGTGCTGCGCGGTCACCTGGCCGTTCTTGAACAGGATCAGCGTCGGCATGGCGCGGATGCCGTACTTGCCGGTGACGGTGGGGTTCTGGTCGACGTCGAGTTTGACGACCTTGAGCTTGCCCTGCATCTCCTTGGCGACCTGCTCCAGCGCCGGGGCCATGGCCTTGCAGGGGCCGCACCATTCCGCAAAAAAGTCCACGAGAACCGGTTCCGTGGACTTCAAAACCTCCTGCTCGAAGGTGTTGTCGGACACTGCATTCGCCATGTGTTTTTTCTCCTTTGGGTGCTGGAAACCACGGCTGGGGACCGGCACCTCTTCGAGCCGGAAGTTAGGAATGCCCCCCGCTAGCGTCAAGGTGACTTACGTCTAGATCCCAGAGGCGGGCCGTGTATTCGTCGAGCGTCGCGTCGGGAATGGGCATGATTCGCGGGCCGTCGGTCCACAGCAGCGCGGTCTTAATCTTCCGGCCTGCATAAATTTCGCGCAGTGCGAGGCGATACGCCGCGAGTTGGAAAAGATAAGCCCCTGCAACCTGCTCCACCTTGGTCGGCGGCGGTCGGTTGGTCTTGTAGTCGACGATGAGCACTTCATCGCCAAGATCGACCAATCGATCGAGTTGGCCGATGAGCTTCAGCGGTGGCCCCTTGCGCTTCGGGTTGGGGATGAGCGCGACAATCGGCACCTCGGCACGACTCTGCGGCCCGAACAGCGGCGCGAACGCCGGGCTTTGCAGGATGGCCAGCGTCTCGGCGGCGACACGTTTGCGCGCGACCGCCGGCAGGGTGCTGCCGCGTGCCTCAAGGTAGCCCGCTGCGGCCTTGGGCCAGCCGCTCGCCGGCAGTGTCGGCAAGTGCTGCAGCAGCGCGTGGGTGAGCGTGCCGCGCAGGAAGCGATGATCGGTCGATTGCGCCGCGGGTGGCAGCGCCGGTGGCTCCTCGTTGGGCGGGCGTTGCCGCGATGGCGTCGTGGGGATCGGCTCGCCGCTCTCGTCGGGCGCATAGGCTTCGAGGCGCGACGGGGCGAGCGGAATGGACAGCGCCGGCTCGCGCGGCGCCGGGCTCGTCGCCCATCGCGGCAGCGAGGCGACAGCCGTACCTTGCCGCTGCGCACCCTCACGCGCCTTTGGTGCCGCCGTCTGCGCTTCGTGGCGGCGGAGAACCTTGCCGCCGTCGTGGCCGGCGGCTTCGCTCAGCGTGGTGCCGAGCGCTTCGCTGATCAGCTCGTACCAGCACCCGGCGGACTTGCCGTTCTTGCCTTCGAAGCCGGCGATGTAAAGCCGGTCGCGGGCGCGCGTCATGGCGACGTAGAGCAGCCGGTTGCGCTCCTCCGTCTCGCGCCGCACGCGCTCCTGCTTGGCGGCGGTGATCGCCTGATGTCCGCTGGTGCCCTTGACGCTCCACACGAACGGTTTGCCGTCGGCGCCTTCGGGCAGCTCGATGTCCTCCAGATCGAACAGCGTCGCCACCGGGCCGCCGGTGGCCGTCGAGCAGGTGTCGGGCAGGAACACGATGGGAGCTTCGAGGCCCTTGGCGCCGTGCACGGTCATGACCCGCACCTGATTGCGGCCGTGCTCCATATCGCGCTTCACCTCGCGGTCGGCCTCGCGCAGGTAGGTGAGGAAGCCTGTGAGCGAGGGCGGCGCGTTATCGTCGTAGCTCAGCGCCAGATTCAAGAATTCGTCGATCGGATCGGCTGCCTCCGGACCGAGACGCGCCAGCAGCTTGGCGCGGCCGCCCTCGCGATCGAGGATGGAGGCGAAGAACTCGAACGGCGGCACGAAATCGGCGCGCGAACGCCAGCGCTTCAACGTCTCGGTGGCGCCCCGGAAGCGCTCGTTGTCGCCGGCATGGTCGATGAGCGACTTCCACAACGTGCCCTTACGGCCGGCAGCGAGCGCCATCAGGTCGTCGTCGTCAAAACCGATGAGCGGGCTTTTCAGCACCTCGGCGAGCGACAGGTCATCCTCCGGCAGGGTAAGGAATTCGCCCAGCGAGACGAGGTCGGCGACGGCGATCTGATCACTGAGGCGCAGGCGGTCGGCGCCGGCGACGTCGATGCCGCGCGCCTTCAAGGCGCCCACCATCGGCCCCGCAAACGGGCGCCGTTTGCGCACCAGGATGAGGATATCGCCGGCGGCGATGGGCCGCCCTTCCGAGGCCAGCATCTCGCCGCTGTCGAGCCAGTGGCGGACAGTATCGGCGATGCGCTCGGCCAGCCGCTCGGCCGGCGCGCGCGCGGCACTCTCATCGAGCGGCGTCCACGGGTCGACGTTGTCGGCGTCGTCGGCGACTTCGGTCGGCCACACCTCGACGATACCGCCATGCCCCAGGCGATGCACCGCATGGCGCACGATGGCGGCTTCGCTCGACAGGCCGGGTGTACGGCCATGGTCGGCAAACACGCGGTCCACCGCGGCGAGCACCGGCGATACGGTGCGGAACGACAGGTCGAGCGGAATGCGCCGCCAGGTGAGCCCGGCGTCTTTCGCCATCTGCGCGAAAGCCTTGCCCATGGCCTCGAACTGGTCGAGATCGGCGCCCTGAAAGCTGTAGATCGACTGCTTTTCGTCGCCGACGACGAACAGCGTGCGCATTTCGCTGCGCGCGCCGGCATCGCCGAAAAACTCGGACGCTAGCGCCTTGACGATCTGCCACTGCTCGGGGCTCGTATCCTGCGCCTCGTCGACGAGGATGTGGTCGATGCCGCGGTCGAGCTTGAACATCACCCACGAGGCGAGCTCCTGCCCGCCGAGCAGGAAGACGCTCTTGGAAATGAGATCCTCGTAGTCGAGCGCGGCGCGGCGTGCCTTGGCCAGCGTGTAGCGCTGCAGCACCGCGCCGGCCAGCCGATGCAGCGCGATGGTGGCGTTGATGGCACGCAGGCCGCGACGCTCCTCGACGAGGCGCACGAAGCGCATCTGGGCGACGGAGAGCGCGGCGTCGAGATCGGCATGCGCGGCGGCGATGCCTTTGGTCATCAGGCTCTTGCGCACCTTGCCGTCGGTGCAGAAGAAGCCTTCCAGCGCCACGGCCCGTGCTGCGCTCGAGGGTGCGGCGAGGGCAGCACTGACCTTCTCGGCCATCTTCAAATCGGTAGCCGAGCCGCCGCTCAGCGCGTCGCGCACGCGCGCCAGCTCCGCGTCGCCGATGACGTCGGCCATGTCGCTGTCGATATCTTCGACGGTGGTTTCCGCACGCACTTTGAAGGCGCGGCGATAGGCGGCCTCGAGGCCGGCCAGCTCGTCCTCCTGCTCGCCGAAGTCGATGCGCGTGGCGCTGTCGAGCCAGCGCCGGCGGCCGAGGGCGGTGCGCAGCACGTCGTCGAAACGATCCTCGGCCGCATAGGGAATGACCGCCTCCAGCGCCTGACGCTGCGTCGGCGAGGAGCCGTCCGTCGCTTCGAGCAGGGTCGCGTCGATGGCCTCGCGCAGCAGCGCCCGGGCGGTCTCGTCGTCGAGCACGGTAAAGCCGGGGGCCACGTTGGCCTCCAGCGGGAAGCGCTGCAGCAGGCGCTCGCAGAACGAATGGATGGTCTGCACCTTAAGGCCGCCGGGCGTCTCGATGGCGACGGCGAACAGCGTGCGCGCCAGCTCGACCTCGCCGGCGAGGGCCGGGCGATCGCACAGCTCGCCGATCTGCTGGGTCAGCCGCTCATTGTCCAGCGTCACCCACTGCGCCAGGGTATCGAACACGCGCTTCGACATCTCGGCGGCGGCGGCCTTGGTGTAGGTGAGGCAGAGGATGCGCTCGGGCTTGGTGCCGGCGAGCAGCAGGCGCAACACGCGCTGCGTCAGCACGTGCGTCTTGCCGGTGCCGGCGTTGGCGCTAACCCAGACGGACGCGCGCGGGTCGGCGGCGTCGAGCTGGGCACGACGCGTGCGGGCGATGTCGGCCTCGGCGCTGTGTCCGCTCATGCGATGACCACCTCGTCCTCGCCGGGCACCGACCACTCGGCAACGCGGGCGAGATGCTCGTAGTCGTCGTAGCGATAGTCGAAGCGCGCGCGCCGCAGCGCCATGTAGGGCGTCGCGGGATCGTCGAAGCGGGCGATGAGCTGCGCCAGGCTGGCGAGCGCCGCATTGGCCAGCGCGGCAATGTCGCCCTTGGCAACGGAAAGCTGGTCGCCGGGCGGCTCGCTGCCGGTGGCGCTGATGTAGCGCAGCTCGGTCACGGGCACCCGCGGCACACCGGTGAACCCCGCCTCGCCGAAGGCGATGGCGGCCTCCAGCGGCAACTGCGGTCTGATCCCCTCGGCGACGTGCTTGGCCTTCGGCGCGCTGCCCGTCTTGTAGTCGGTGATGACGAGGCTGGTACCCCGTTGGTCGATACGGTCGGCGCGCGCGGTGAGGTTGAACGGCCCGCCCGGTGCCGGAATGATCAGGTTGCCGCCGATTTCGGCGAAGACGCGCGCGACCCCGTCGCGGCGCGCCGGCTCGGTCTCGGCGAACCATTGGGCGAAGCGCTGAAAGC
>CAZOOS010000057.1:0-5724 GCA_964581475.1 uncultured Hyphomicrobium sp. | reverse complement strand
CCGTCGCGGCGCGCCGGCTCGGTCTCGGCGAACCATTGGGCGAAGCGCTGAAAGCGCGGCAGCCAGAAGGCGGCAACGCGCGCATGGCTGTCGTAGTCGGATAGAACCGCGCGCGCGATGCCCATCAGTTCGGCGTGCGCATCGGCGGGAAGCCGTTCGGCGAAGCGCTGCGCGAAGCGGCTCATGATGTCATGGATGACGCTGCCGCGCAGCGCCGCATCGGGATCGGCACCGAGCATCGGCAGCTTTTCGAGCTTGAGGATGTCGCGGGCGAAGATCTCGTACGGGTTCTTTAGCCAGGCCTCGATGCGTGTGACGCTCATTTTGCGCGGTCGCAGCGCCAGTGCCGGTCGCGGCTCGGGCGCGCGGATGCGTGGCAGCCGTTGCGCGTGATCGCGCATGCGCGCCCAGCCGAGCCACGGCTGATCGGGCTGCAACGCGTCGCCTAACTCGAGACCGGCGAGCAGCGCTTGCAGGCGCATCAGCCAGCGCGAGGGCACGGTCGGCACGCCGTCGATCTTCTCGGCGCGGGTGATGTAGACGCGCGTCGCGCCGAGCAGCGAGGTGTAGTCGTGCGCCGCGTAGCCGATCTCTTGCTCCGGCGACGGCAGCCCCAGCTCCTTGCGCATCGGCCGGTTGAGCCAAGGGCCGGGATCGGCGGCCTCCGGCCACGTGCCGTCGTTGAGCGAGCCGAGGATGATCACGTCGGTTTGCTGCAGGCGCGCCTCGAACGGACCCCAGATGGAAAGACGCGGATGCACGGCGACGCGTGGGCGCACGTTCTCGCCGACGATGAGGCTGCGGTAGAGATCGGCATAGTCGCCGGCGGCGATGTGCAACGGCGGCAATTGCGGATCGATGAGGCTGGAAAAGAATGTCGTGGCGGCGGTGCCGGCTTCGCCCTGCCACAGCGGCAGGCCGGCTTCGGTCTGCTCGGCTTCGGGCAGCGCGCACAGCGCTTCGGCGACGGCGACGTGCGCTTGGGCGATGGCCTGCAGCGGCTGCTCGCCCTTGGTGGCAAACACGGCGAGCAGCGGCGCGAATGCCGCCTGCAAGCGCGTGACCAGGTCCTCGGCGGCGCGCCAATCGTCCGGCCACAGGCGACCGACGGCGCGACGGCGGCGGCGTCCGCCGGTGACCGCCTCCTCGGCGCGCGCCAAAGCTTCGGCGATGCCGTCGATGCCGCGCCCGAGATACACGTCGCGAAAGGCGGCGATCTCCAGCGCCCGCCCCGCCCGGCGCACGCCGAAGGCATCGAGGCCGAGGCGCGTCAGCGGATGCTTCAGCAGCGCCATCACGGCGGGCGGCGCGAAGTCGTCGGCGGCAGCGGAGATGACGAGATCCAGGAACGTGCCGGGCGGCGTCTTGGCAAACGGGCGCCCGGCCGAGTCATCGACGCGGATGCCCCAGGTTTCGAGGCGCACGGCAACGCGGCGGGCGAGCAGCCGGTCCGGCGAGACGAGCGCGGCGGTGCGGCCGGGCGTTTCCGCCGCCTCGCGCAGGATGAGCGCGATGGTCTCGGCTTCGTCCTGCGCCGACGGCGCCTCGATGAGGCTCACCCCGTCGAGCGCGGCACGCACGGCCTTGGCATCGGCCGTGGCGATGTACTGCTGCCAGCGGCCGGTCATGCCCGATGGGCGCATGGCTTCGCCGACGAGCACCTCGCGCGCTTCGCCGGCCGCGCTGAGACCGGCGCCGCGCAGTTGTTGCACGTCGGCGCGCGCGACGCCGAGGGCAGCGAGCAGCTTGGCGAAACCGAATTGCGGATGCTCGGGATGCTCGCCGATCGCCGCCCAGCTCTCCGCGTCGAGATGCAGATCGAGGCCCGGCAACACGATGGCGCCCTGCGGCAACCGCGCCACGGCGGCCATCAGCTCGACCGTCGCCGGCACCGAGCCGGTGACGCCGGCGACGATCACCGGGCCGGACGGCGGCGCGTTGCTGAGTCGCCTGGCCTCGGAGAGGATCGCCTGATTGCGCCGCGCCGCCGGCGACAGCAGTTTTTTCTCGGCAAGGTACGCCGGCCAGAAGGCGGTGATGATTTCGAGGAACTCGAGCGTGCGCTTCCAGTGCTCGGAATATTCGTCCGGCACCAGCGCGGCGAGGCCGTCAAGCGGTACGTTCTCGGTCTCGACCATGTCCATCAGGCGGGCGAGTTCGGCGGCGAGGTGCGCCGCCTGCGCCGGCGTGTTGGCGCCCGCCGCCGCGGCGTGCTCGCCGAGGTGGGCGGCCTCGCCGGTATCGCGGCGGATGGTCTGCGACCAGCGCTGCACCAGCATGGTCAGCACTAGGCGCCGCTCGATCTCGCTCACCGCAGGCGGCAGATCGAGCGCGTCGGTACCGAGCGTGCCGGGGCTGGCGAGGCCCGACAGCAACGTCAGGTCTTCATCGCCGGCCGAGATCGGGCGGATTTGCGGCAGCGTCATCGCGCGGCCACCGGACGCTGTGAGGAAGGCGTCCTGCATGGCGCGGGTCGCACGCCGCGTCGGCAGCAGCAGGGTTATGTCGGGAAGCCCGAGCGGGTTCGGCGCACGGCCGCCTGCTGCCGGCAGGTCGCCGCTCAGGATCGCCGCGGCGACGGCCTGGAGAAATGGTCGCCCCGCCGGTACCGTGAAGACGCGCGCACTACGCACTTGGCCGCCACCGGAGCCATCCGCAGCGCTATCAAGCAACGTCCTCACTCTCGATCCACCTTTCCGCCTCGATCAAGGCTTCCGGCGTTCCGACATGCATCCACAGGCCGTCGAGGCGGATGCCGAACATGCGCCCGTTGTCGATCGCCGTATCCCACAGCTTGTTGATCGAGAACGGTCCTTGCGGCGCGCCGGCGAACATCCGCGGATGCGCGATAGAGACGCCGGTGAACACGAACGGCACCATCTGGCGCTCACCGCGCCGCACGAGCCGCCCGTCCTTCTCCATGGCGAAATCGCCCGATCCCTCGTAGCCGAGGCTCGTCGCCGCGGATGCAAGCAGCATCAGGCTGTCCATGGTGTCGGGGTCCCAGACAGAAAACAACCGCTCGAGATTGGAGCCGACCCCCTCGATCCACACCGAGTCGGAGTTGTGAATCAAGAACGGCTCCGGTCCGAGCAGCGGCAGCGCCTTGGTAATGCCCCCGCCGGTCTCCAGAAGCTGTTGGCGCTCATCGGAAATCAGGATTTCGGGTGTCTTGCGCTGCTTGAGGTGCGCCTCCAGCTTGTCGGCGCAGTAATGCACGTTGACGATGGCGCGCGCGATGCCGGCGTCCACGATGCGGTCGAGCACGTGGTCGATGAGCGCGCGGCCTTTGAGGCGCACCATCGGCTTGGGAATGTCCTTGGTGAGCGGCAGCATGCGCTTGCCCATGCCGCCGCCGAGCACCATCGCCGCCCGCGGGCGCCATGTCTTCGATGCGGTCATGAGGTGGTGCCTCGTTCAGGCGGCAAGTTCGCCACGCGCATCGGCGGGAAGGTTGCGGTCATACCAGCGCTTGAGGGCCGCCAGCCGCGGATGCGCGAGATCCCGTTCGAGGTAGCGCCAGAGCCGCGGAATGTGGCGCAAGTAACCGGGCTTGCCGTCGCGCTTGGAGAGCCGCGCGAAGATGCCGACGATCTTGGTGTTGCGCTGTGCGCCGAGCGCGGCATAGGCGAAGGCGAAAGCGTCACGATCGAACCCCCCGCGCGCGCCGACGCCGGCACAGTAGTGATCGAACAGTTGCGCTTCAAGTTCGGGTGCCACATCGACGCGCGCATCCTGCAAGAGTGAGACGAGGTCATAGGCGGCCGGGCCGCGCATGGCATCCTGAAAGTCGATCACCCCGACGCGCGCAATGCCTTCCCGCTCCGGCAGCCATAGTAGATTGGGCGAGTGGTAGTCGCGCAACACCCAGGCGGGGGGCATTTTGGCGAGCTGCGCGAAGATGTCGGCCCATAGCGCTACGAACTCGGCGCGGTCGGCTTGCGGCACGGCCGAGCCGCGCAGCGCCGGCCAGTACCAGTCGACGAGCAGTTCCGTCTCGATGGCCATGGCGCCCCTGTCGTAGGCGGAAACGTGGTGCTCGCCATTGCCGTCGACCGGCAATGTTTCCGGCGCCGGCGCATCCTGCAGGGCGACGAGCGCGTCCGTTGCCGCGCGCCATAGCGTCGCCTGATCGGCAGCGCCCGTCCGTACCTCGGTGGCGAACACACGATCGCCGAGATCGTCGAGCAGCAGGAAGCCGTTGTCGAGGTCCTGCGCGTGAATGCGCGGCACCGTCAGCCCGGCGGCGTGCAAGGCGCCCGCTACGGCGACGAACGGGCGCACGTCCTCGGCCAAGTGTGCCAAACGGCTATAGGGCAGCCCGTTGCGGATCACGGGGCCATCGGGCTGGCGCGGCCAGTCCATGAGGATGGCACTCGGCCGCGCGTTGCGGACGATGCGCCCATAGCGGCGCACCGAGGCATCGCCCTGCAGATATTGCAGCTCGCCGTCGTCGCCCTGGTCGATGAGTGCACGCATGGCGACGAAGCGCGCAAGGCGATGGGCCCAGTCGCCATGACCGGTGAGCGTCGCGCGCCGCGAAGCGCCGCCATTGCTATCGTCGAGGCGCACATCGAGCCGATCGGCCGGCAACCGGTCGCCGGCGTGCTCGGGCCATTCGACGATGGCGATGCCGTCGCGGAGCGCCAGATCGATACCGAGCTCGTCCACCTCGGAAGGCGCGCGCAGCCGGTAGAGATCGAGATGCGCCACGGGCATGCGCGGCGTCGCATAGCTCTGCACCAGCGTGAACGTCGGGCTCGGTATCTCCTCGCTTCTATCGCTGGTGAGCGCGTGGATGATGGCGCGCGCCAGCGTCGTCTTGCCGGCGCCGAGATCGCCGCTCAAGGCCAGCAGATCGCCGCGTCGCGCCACGAACGCAAGCTGCTCGCCCAAGCGGACCAGCTCGGGCTCACTGAGACTGTCGATGACGTGGGAAGCCGTGTCTGAGGTGTCTGGGGCCATGCACTTTTCACTTTTAGGCGGCGCTGCCACCGGCCGATAGCTGGCCCTCAGGGCCTTCTTGGGGCAGCGCGCCTCCGGGAGCTTCCTCTGGGCGCCCTTGCTCGGGAAGGCGCACGGTGACGCGCGTCCCGCGGCCGGGCTCGGAGTCGAGGGCTACCGTGCCCCCGTGCAGCTCGACCAGGCTCTTGACGATCGACAGCCCCAGGCCGGCACCACGGTGGCTGGAACCATGGCTGCTGCTCTCGAAGCGATCGAACACCTTCCACTGCTCGTCCTTGGGGATGCCGACGCCCTGGTCCTCGACGGTGAAGACCATCATGCCCCCTTCGCGCCGGGCGGTGATGCCGATCGTGTCGCCCGGCTTGGAGAAGCCGACGGCGTTGGAGAGCAGATTGAAGAGGATCTGCCGCACGCGCGCCTCGTCGGCGACGAGGTGCGTGGCGTCCTCGGCGACGGCAATGTGCAGCGACAGGCGGGCGCGCTGGGCCGCCTCGCGCACGCCGAGGATCGCCGCGTCGATCACCGCCTGCACATCGACGCGCCCGAGCTTCAGCTCCATGGTGCCGGCGTCCATCGTCGCCAGCGTGAGGATGTCGTCGATGATGGCGAGCAGCGTCTTCGAAGACGCCGAGATATCGCCCAGGTACTCGCGCTGCTTCTCGTTGAGTGTCCCGATGTGCGGGTTGCCGAGCAGATCGCTGAAGCCGATGATGTTGGTCAGCGGCGTGCGCAGCTCGTAGGAAACGTGGCTGATGAAGG
>CAZOOS010000056.1:7900-15072 GCA_964581475.1 uncultured Hyphomicrobium sp. | reverse complement strand
AATGCGGATGCTGGTCGACGCCGTCGGTCAACAGGCCGCCCTGGTCGAAGCCGACGTAGCCGGGAGGCGCGCCGATGAGGCGGCTGACCGTGTGCTTCTCCATGTATTCCGACATGTCGAAGCGCAACAGCTCGATGCCCATGAGGTCGGCGAGCTGTTTGGCGACTTCCGTCTTGCCGACGCCGGTGGGGCCGGAGAACAGGTAGCAGCCGATCGGCTTTTCCGGCTCGCGCAGTCCGGCGCGCGACAGCTTGATCGCCGAAGCGAGGGCCTCGATCGCCTGATCCTGGCCGAACACGACGCGCTTCAAGTCCTTCTGCAGATTGATGAGGACCTCGGCGTCGCTCTTGGTGACCGTCTTCGGCGGAATGCGCGCCATGGTGGCGACGGTCGCCTCGATCTCCTTCACCGTGATCTTCTTCTTGCGCTTGCCTTCCGGCACGAGCATCTGCGAGGCACCCGTCTCGTCGATCACGTCGATCGCCTTGTCGGGCAGCTTGCGGTCATGGATGTACTTCGCCGACAGCTCCACCGCCGTGCGGATGGCCTCATTGGTGTACTTGAGCTTGTGGAAGCTCTCGAAGTACGGTTTGAGGCCCTTGAGGATGGCGACGGAGTCTTCGACCGTCGGCTCCTTGACGTCGATCTTCTGGAAGCGGCGGACGAGCGCGCGGTCCTTCTCGAAGTGCTGCCGATACTCCTTGTAGGTGGTCGAGCCGATGCAGCGCACGCTGCCCGACTGCAAGGCCGGCTTTAGGAGGTTGGACGCGTCCATGGCGCCGCCCGAGGTGGCGCCGGCACCAATGACGGTGTGGATCTCGTCGATGAACAGGATCGAGCCCGGATAGTTCTCGATCTCCTTCATGACGGCTTTCAAGCGTTCCTCAAAGTCGCCGCGATAGCGCGTCCCGGCGAGCAGCGCGCCCATGTCGAGCGCGAAGATGGTCGCGTCCTGCAGCACCTCGGGCACCTCGCCCTTGATGATCTTGCGGGCGAGGCCTTCGGCGATAGCGGTCTTGCCGACGCCGGGGTCGCCGACGAAGAGCGGGTTGTTCTTCTGCCGGCGGCAGAGGACCTGAATGGTGCGCAGCACCTCCTGCTCGCGGCCGATCAGCGGATCGATCTTGCCGTCGCGCGCCTTCTTGTTGAGGTTGACGCAGTAGGTGTTGAGCGCGTCCTGGCCCGGCTTGCGCTCTTCGCCCTCGACGGTCTGATCCTCGTCGACGCCACGCACCGAGCGCGGCTCCGACATGCCGGGGCGCTTGGCGATGCCGTGGCTGATGTACTGCACGGCGTCGAAGCGCGTCATCTCCTGCTCCTGCAGGAAGTAGGCGGCATGGCTCTCGCGCTCGGCGAAGATGGCGACGAGCACGTTGGCGCCGGTCACTTCCTCACGGCCGGAGGATTGCACGTGCACCACGGCACGATGGATCACGCGCTGGAAGCCGGTGGTCGGCTGCGCCTCTGAGCTATCCTTGGAGACGAGGGCGCTGAGATCGTTGTCAAGATAGTTGGTGACGCGCGAGCGCAGCGTCTCGAGGTCTACGGTGCAGGCGCGCATGACCGCCGCGGCATCGCGGTCGTCGAGAAGAGCAAGCAACAGGTGCTCGAGCGTCGCATATTCGTGGCTGCGCTCGTTGGCGGCTTCCAGTGCGCGATGCAGCGCGCTTTCCAGGCTCTTCGAGAACGACGGCAAGGCTTACCTACTCTTTCTCCATAGTGCACTGTAGAGGATGACCGTTCTGTCGTGAAAAATCCATGACCTGCGTTACCTTAGTCTCTGCGACCTCGTAGGGGTAAACCCCGCAGATGCCGACCCCCTTATGATGCACGTGAAGCATAATGCGCGTCGCCTCATCGCGTCCCTTGGCAAAGTACTTTTCCAGCACGAGCACGACGAATTCCATCGGCGTGTAGTCGTCATTCAACAAAAGAACCTTGTAGAGGCTCGGCTTCTTCGTCTTCGGCCGAGTCTTCGTGGCGATTCCGGTGCGGCCGTCCTCGTTGCCGCGATCTTTGCCCGGCGGCTCCCGTCCTGGCGGCTCGCGGCCCGGGGGGTCGTTCTTGGCGCCCGTCCACTCGCGATCGGTTCTGCCCAGCGTCAGCGTCTTGCCCATCCGTGCCAACGTCCGTCCTAGGGCCGTGCCTCTCGCGCCGGCCCGCCTGCTACAACTGCGCATCCGCGCTTTGCGATCCCTCACGATACGCAACGCCACCGGCGGCTGCAAACGAGCTGGCCGTGGCCCCCCAACTTGCCTAACAGCGCCGGACGTCGACTGGTAAAGCGCTGACCGAGAGCCCCGGAGGCATATGATGGGGATGCAAGGGGACACAAAAAAGGCCCGGCACGCGCCGGGCCCTTGTTTTCATTGCCGCAGCAGATAACCGCTGACGCCGGCTCAGCCGCCGTTTTGCAGCATCTTTTCGACCGGCTTGTAGGCCTCTTTGGCCATCGAGGCGTACATGCCACCGATCTTGGACATCTGCTGCATGTAGTCGTCGTAGGCGCGCTTGGCGAAGGTCGTCTGAATCTCAACGGCCTGCTCAACCGACTTTGACGACATCAGCTTCTCGATCGTGGAGCTGCTCTCCTCGAAAGAGCGCTTGGTGTAGTCGCTCATCTCGGCGGCGATGGCCTGCCAGTTCTTGTTCCACTCGCCGAAAATCTTCATGGCGCTGTCGACGTTGGTTTGACCGAGCTTCTGCATGTCCTCGAAATTCCTGATCATGGTGCCATCCGTGTCCTAGAGACTGACGAAACGAAAGATGCGCAGTGCCCCCGGCCCCATTCCAGGACCTCACCCATGCGCCATTTTTATAAGCAATGCACAATTTTTCAAGTTCTTTTTGCGATGCAATATAGGTCGCACCCCGACGCCGGGTTAACCCGGACGAAGCACCGGAGCGGCTAAGGTCGCCGTGGACAGGTTCATCGCTGCGTCGTCGGCCAGGCCCCGGAAGGCGCCGCAAAGAGGCCCTAAAACGATGCTCACGTTGAGCACCGTCCGGCACTTGCGGAGGTCATGAGGGGATCGGCCTAACCCCTTACACTTACGTCTTTTTCATGCGCGGCCGTCGGCGCCGCACAGCGTAGAGATTGTCGGGTGATGCACGCAGCGTCAAAGTCCACCAGCCACGCGCGCAGCGTCGTCAACGCGATGGCGGCCGTCGGCGCCGCCGTTATCGCTCTGGCAACCATGATCCCCTCTGCCGTCGCCGACCCGAAGGCCGCGTCGATGGTCATCGACGCGAATACGGGTGCCGTGCTGCACAATCGAGGTGGGGACGAAAAGGTCTATCCGGCCTCGCTCACCAAGATGATGACCCTCTACATGGCCTTCGAGCTCATCGAGCTCGGACGGCTCGACTACGACAGCAAGATCAAGATGACGCAGGAGGGCGCCGATGCCGCTCCCTCGAAGCTGGACCTCGAGCCCGGCGAGGAGCTGACGGTCCTCAACGCCATCAAGGCTCTCGTCACCAAGTCGGCGAACGACGTGGCCATCGCGCTGGCCATGCACATCGGCGGCACCGAGGCCAACTTCGCCCGCCTGATGACGCGCAAGGCGCGCGACATCGGCATGCCGAACACCACTTTCCGCAATGCCTCGGGCCTGCCGGACCCGGAGCAGACGACGACGGCGCGCGACATGGTCACGCTCGGGTTGCGGCTGCAGGACGACTTCCCGCGTCACTATCGACTGTTCGCCACGCGCAGCTTCACCTACGGCGGCAAGAACTTCCGCAACCACAACACGCTGCTGGCCCGCTATAGCGGCACCGACGGCATCAAGACGGGCTATACGCGCGCCTCCGGCTTCAATCTCGTGTCGTCGGTGCGACGCCAGGGCAAGCACCTCGTCGCCGCGGTATTCGGCGGCGACACGGCGCGCGAGCGCAACGCCAAGATGCAGTCGCTGCTCACTACCGCGTTTGCCAAGGCGTCGACGAAAGTGACGCGCAAGCCGGCGCTCGTCGCCCGCGCGCCGCAACCGGCGCCTGCCGCGCGGCCTCCCGTTCACCTCGCCGAGGCACCACCCGCGCCGGAGCCGCCAGCGTCGCCGCCCGCTGCTCCGCCGCCATCGGCGCGCGAGCGCGACACGGCGATCGCGGTTGCCAGAGTCCGCCCGGTGCGCATCGGCAGCGAGCCGCGGCCCGTGTTCGCCGTTGCCGGTGCAAGCGGACCGATGGCCGTGTCGCGTGCACCATCACCCAATCCTTCGAACCAGGCCTTTCCGCGCTTCGTCCCCGAAACCGGAGCACTGCAGCCGTCGACCTTGCAGGCGCAGGCGGCGCAACTCGAAGCCGGCCATGAGCCGCCGGCGCCGCGCCCTCTCGCCGCCTTGGCGCCGGAAAAACCGCGCGCGCCGTCCGTGCGGGCACGTGGGCCGTTCGAAATCCAGATCGGCGCTTACGGCGATTCCGCCGAGGCGGAGCGGCGCATGGCCGCCGCCCGCGCGCGCGCCGGCGGCATGCTCGACGCCTATCGCGGCGTCGCCATGCCGGTGCAGAGCGGCGCCAGCAAGCTCTATCGCGCGCGCTTCCGCGGCTTCGACGCGACCGCCGCCAACGACACGTGCTCGCGCCTGCGCAGCCTGAAGTTCGACTGCTTCGTCATCAAGACCGAGTAGCCGCTCAGCGCCCGAGCGCCGCCAGCGCCACGTCCTTCGCCTCGTTGATCTTGGCCGCGAGGTAAGTCGAGCCGCCGCGATCGGGATGCAGCCGCAGCATCAGCTCGCGATGTGCACGGCGAATGTCATCCTCGTCGGCGCCAGGTTCGAGGCCGAGGATCTCCAGTGCCTCATCCTCCATCATGCGCCCGTCGGGGCCGCGGCTCATGTCGGATTCCCCGCGCGCCATGTCCTCGCGCCAGGTGGGATGGATGCGATCGAGGTAGGCCTCGACGAGCTGCGCCGATTGGTGGTCCGTATGCCGGCAGTCCTGCCACAGCAACCCGAGATCGGCAGGGCCGAGGCTCGCCAAATCGCGCCCGGCGAACATGCCTTTCAGCACGCGCCCGTGCATCTCGCCTGTGTCGTGGTCGAGTTCCATCTCCAGATGATCGGTCTCGACGCGCGAGGTTTGTCCCGGCGAGCGCCGCGCGTTGCCGCCGCCGCCGAGCCACGGAGGCAGCGTGCGACCCCAGATGAGCCACGAGCCGAACATGCCGAGCGGAATGGCGAGGACCTCGATCCCACGCAGCATCAGCAGCCCGGCCGCGAGCAGCGACACCACCCCCCCGCCGATGCGCAACCGGCGGGCGACGTTGGCGGGGTTGGCCTGAGCGAAGGCGCGCATGGCAAGAAGCGCAAGGGCCAGCGCAGCCAATCCGAGGATGAAATAGCCCATCAGGCGCCGGCCGCCCCGCCGTTGATCTGCGCGAGCAGCAGACGCGCGCCGGCGCCGGCGCTTTTGCCGCTGAGCGCCAGCAGCGCCTTGCGACCGCCTGCGGCGTAGACGGCAACGGCGGTGAGCAGATCGCGCAATTGACGCGCCGAGCCCGGGTCGAAGCGGCAGAAGGCGCCCTTGGTCAAGCGCGCGATCTCGCGAAACGCCCGCGCCGCCGTCTCATCGCCGCCCTCCTGGAACACGAACACGGGAACGCCGCGGAGGCCGAGCTCGCCGGCGCGTGCGCACAGCCGGTCGACGTCCTCCTCCATGCTGTCGCCGACGTAGACGAGGGCGTTGACTTTGCGCCGACGGCTTTCGTCGACGGCGTGGTTGAGCACCTTGCCGATCTGCGTCAGGCCACCCTCGCAGCCGACGCCGCGCATGAGGCGGGCGAGCGCGTCGGGATCGGACACCCATTTGGAGGCGCGGCATTCACCCATGCCGCGGAAGTAGATGAGCTGCACATCGAGGCCGCCGACCTCCTTCACGGCCGCGAACATCTCGCCCTGCAGCTTCAGCGCCATGTCCCACGTCGGCGCGCGGCTCATGGTGGCATCCATGGCGAAGACGAGACGGCCGCGCTCGCCGGAGGCGGCGGGTGCCAGCGACTTCACCTTGGCGATGAAGGCGGCGACGTCAGTATCCGCCGACGCCTCGCGCGCCGGTACGCCACCGCCGGAGGGCGATGCCGCCGGCGCCGCCCGGGTGGTGCCCGGGGCGGCGGCAGGCGTCGTGTCGGCTGGTTTGCGCGTGGTCATCCTCGAGCCCAGTAGACGAGCCATTCGCCTAGAGCATGGCGATCCGCACCCCGGCCGGCAATATCACCCCGGTCGTCAACGGCCGGTAATCGTCGCCGTGGTCAGCAGTTCTAGGTTTCCGCCGGTCGAGGTGACGTCGGTCGAGCGCACGCGCTCGGTGGCGTAGGCGAACAGGGTGTTGGGGCCGCCCGCCTTGGGGCCGGTGCCCGATAACCCCTCGCCGCCGAACGGCTGCACGCCGACCACGGCGCCGATCTGGTTGCGGTTGACGTAGATATTGCCGACCCGCGCATGCTCGGCGACGTAGTCGGCCACCGCCTCGATGCGGCTGTGCACGCCGAGCGTCAGGCCATAGCCCGTGGCGTTGATAGCAGCCACGACCTTGTCGAGCGAACCGCGCTCGTAGCGGGCGACGTGCAGGATGGGCCCGAACACCTCGCGGTCGAGCACCCTCAGGTCGTCGATCTCGTAGGCGGCCGGCGTGACGTAGCTGCCGGCACGGCAGCTCTCGGGGGACAACAGGTCGACGAGCTGGCGGCCTTCGCGCTGCATGCGGATCTTGTGGCCGTCGAGGGCGTCCTGTGCCTCCTCGTCGATGACGGGACCGATGTCGGTCGCATAATCGAACGGATCGCCGACATCGAGCGTCTGGATGGCGCCGACCAGCATGTCGATGGTGCGGTCGGCGGCTTCCTCCTGCACGAACAGCACGCGCGCGGCCGAGCAGCGCTGCCCGGCACTGTTGAACGCCGAGCGCATGGCATCGCGCGCCACCTGCTCGGGCAGCGCGGTCGAGTCCGCGATCATGGTGTTGATGCCACCCGTCTCGGCGATGAACGGGACAATGGCGTTGCGGCGCTCGGCCAGGACCCGCTGGATCGCCCAGGCCGTCTCGTTCGAGCCGGTGAACGAGACGCCGCCGATGCGCGTGTCCTTGATCAGCGCTTCGCCCAGGCGACCGCTACCCGGCAGCAGGTGCAGCACATTGGGGGGCACGCCCGCCTCGTGCAGCAGCTTGGTGGC
>CAZOOS010000056.1:1706-7800 GCA_964581475.1 uncultured Hyphomicrobium sp. | reverse complement strand
GCAGCAGGTGCAGCACATTGGGGGGCACGCCCGCCTCGTGCAGCAGCTTGGTGGCGAGGAAGGCGCTGATCGGCGTCTGCTCGGCTGGCTTGGCGATGACCGCGTTGCCGGCGGCCAGCGCGGCGGCGATCTGGCCGGTGAAAATGGCAAGCGGGAAGTTCCAGGGCGAGATGCAGGCGAAGACGCCGCGGCCGTTGAGCGTCAGCGTGTTGCGCTCGCCGGTCGGTCCCGGCAACGCCAAAGGGCCGACGAACAGGCGCCGCGCCTGCGCCGCGTAATATCGCAAGAAGTCGATCGCCTCGCGTACGTCGCCTTGCGCGTCGTCCAGCGTCTTGCCGGCCTCGCGCACGATGACGGCCATCAGGCGCGCCTTGTCGCGCTCGTACAGGTCGGCCGCGGTGGCGAGGATCTGCGCCCGCTTGGCGCCGCCCAGCTTGTTCCAGTCGTGCGCGGCCTTCGCCGCCCGCGCGATCGCCGCGTCGGCCTGCGCCGCCGTCGTGATGCGCACCGTGCCGATGCGCTCGCGCCGGTCGTGCGGGCAGGTTACGAGGCTGGCGGAATCGCCGCCCGTCGTCGCCGTGCCACCGATGATGGGGCCGGCCTCGTACACGTCGTCGAGCGCGTCGCCCATCTCGGCGAACAGCGCTTGCCGCACCGCCGGCTCGGTCAGCGCCAGGCCGTTGGCGGCGGCCCGCTCCGGCAGGTAGATGTCGCGCGGGCGCACGAACGTCCGTTGCGGTTCGACGGCGCTGCCGCGTTCCGTCTCGGCCATCTCCACCGGGTCGCGAATGATCTCCGACACCGGCGCCTCGTCATCGGCGAGCCGGTTGATGAAGGACGTGTTGGCGCCGTTCTCGAGCAGCCGGCGCACCAGATAGGCCAGCAGATCCTCGTGGCCGCCGACCGGGGCATAGATGCGGCAGGGCCGCTTGATGAGCCCCTTCTCGCCGACCACCTCGTTGTGCAGCGGCTCGCCCATGCCATGCAGGCGCTGGAACTCGAAGGTGGCGCTGCCGCCGGCGACATGCGTCGCGGCAATGGCATAGGCGTTGTGCGTGGCGAATTGCGAATAGAACGACTTCTGATCGCTGAGCAGCAACCGCACGCAGGCCAGGAACGACACGTCCGTGTGCAACTTGCGCGTGAACACGGGATAGTCAGCGAGTGCACGCTCCTGCGCCCACTTGATCTCGCTGTCCCAGTAGGCGCCTTTGACGAGGCGCACCGGAATGCGTTTGCCGCTGCGCTCAGCCAGACGCCGCAGCCAGCGCAGCGTCGGGATGGCGCGCTTGCTGTACGCCTGCACGGCGATGCCGAGGCCGCTCCAGTTGTCCATCGCCGGATTGTTGAAGGTGGCGCCGAAGATCTCCAGCGTTGGGTCGAGACGGTCCTGCTCCTCCGCATCGATGGTCAGCGGCAGGCCGCGCGAGCGGGCGGCGCGCGCCAGCGTCAGCATGCGCGGAGCGAGCTCGGTTGCAAGGCGCTCGTCCTTGCCGGGCTCGAAGCGCGGATGCAGGGCCGACAGCTTGATCGACAGCCCCGGGCGGCCGAACAGCGCGTCGGAGTGCATGGTCGAAAACGGCCCCGCCGCCTGGCCGACGGCGTCGATCGCCGCCAGGTAGCGCTCAAAGTAGACATCGGCGTCCTTCTGCGTGCGCGCCGCTTCGCCGAGCATGTCGTAGGAGAACAGATAGCCCTTCGCCTCGTACTCTTTGGCGCGCTCCAGCGCGTCGCGAATGGTGCGCCCGAGCACGAACTGGTCGCCCAGTACCTTCACCGCCTGGCGGACAGCCTGACGGATGACCGGCTCGCCGGAGCGGGCGACGAGGCGCTTCAGCGCGTTGAACGGATTGGCGCCGCGCGCCTCGCGCAGCTTGACGATGCGCCCGGTGAGCATCAGCGCCCAGGTCGAGGCGTTGACGAGTAGGCTGTCGGAGTGACCGAGATGTTTCTCCCAATGCCCCTCGGAGAGCTTTTCCGCAATCAGCTCGTCGGCGGTCTCGGTGTCGGGGATCCTCAGCAGCGCCTCGGCGATGCACATGAGGATGACGCCTTCCTCGCTGGAAAGACCGTACTCGCGCATGAAGGCGTCGACGCCGGCGTGCTGGCCGCGGTCGGCGCGCGCGGCATGGACGAGGCGGCGCGCAAGGTCGCTGGCGCGCCGGCGCTCGTCCTCGCTGAACACGGCGCGCTCGATCAGCCGGTCGAGCAGGCGCTGCTCGTCGATGAGATGGTGCGCGGCGATTTCATCGCGCGGCGGTAGCTGCGCAAATTCGATGACCTCGCGCGTGGTCTCCGCGTTCTTCACTGCGACCATTCTGCCCTCGTGACGCGCACACGCGGTGCGATTCGATTCACCTTCACCCTAGCAAATCGCGGGCGCCGGTGCTTCAAGCAGCCTGGGGACGACGCGCGGGCTTGACGGCAGCCTTGCGTCCCGCCAGAGCTGGCCGCCACTAGAAAGGCGAGACTTAACGTGTCCAGCAAGCTTCAGGTCGTGCGCAGCATCGCCGATTTGCGCGGCGTCGTCGGCCAATGGCGCAACAACGGCCACAAGATAGCGCTCGTTCCCACCATGGGGGCGCTGCATGCCGGGCACCTGGCGCTGGTGCGCCGCGCCGGCGAGCTGGCCGAGCGCACCATCGTCTCCATTTTCGTCAATCCCGGCCAGTTCGCCCCGCACGAGGATCTCGCCCGCTATCCGCGCGACGAAGCCGGCGATCTTGGCAAGCTGGCGGTGGAAAACTGTCACCTCGTTTGGGCGCCAACGGCAGCGGAGATGTACCCGGACGGCTTTGCCACGCGCATCCTGCCCACCGGAGCGGCGCAAGGGCTGGAAAGCGATTTTCGTCCACACTTTTTCAGCGGCGTGACGACCGTGTGCGCCAAGCTGTTCGGCGCTACGACTCCCGATGTCGCCGTGTTCGGCGAGAAGGACTACCAGCAGCTCTGCGTCGTCCGGCAGATGGTGCGCGACTTGAACATGCCGCTGGAGATCGTCGGCGTGCCGACGACGCGTGAAGCGGACGGGTTGGCGCTGTCCTCGCGCAACGTCTACTTGTCGGCGGATGAGCGCCAGGTCGCGCCCGCGCTCAACCGCGTGCTGCGCGATGTCGCCGTGAAGGCGCATGCCGTGGTGAGCGGACTTGGCGGCGTGCGCAACGGCAAGGCGCCACGGCCGGCGCCGCTGGTGCGCGACCCGACGCTGCCGCTGCAAGCGCACCAACTTCCCGACCTCGATGCCATTTGCGCCGTGGCGGTCGATGCGCTGCTGGCAGCCGGCTTCGGCAAGGTCGACTACGTCGCCGTGCGCCACGCTGACACGTTGAAGGTGGTGACAGAGGCGGCTCCCGCGCGCTTGCGCGTGCTCGCCGCGGCGTGGCTCGGCAATACCCGCCTCATCGACAACGTCGGCAGCGATTAGAGCCACTGCGCCCTTCGGTGGCGAGCTGCCGGCATCCCCCCGGGACCCTATATTGCCGCCCCTACACCGTTTATCGCCCGCCTAGAAGCATGATCCGGCTGACAAATCGGCAACTCTTGCCAAATCCCCGCAGGCCATGCGAGGTCAATCACGAACTAAGAACCAGGATTCGCCGCTCTCGGCCCTCGTCTTCGCGTCCTGCTAGGCGGCACGCAGCATCGACGGGAAAGACGCATGGCCGGATCCGTCCGCGACCTCTTCTCAACGATCGAAAGCTTCATGACCGACAAGACGGCCCGTGCCCGCAGGACGACCGATGCCTCCGATGGCTACACGGCCGCCGACATCGAGGTCCTGGAAGGCCTCGAACCGGTGCGCCGCCGCCCCGGCATGTACATCGGCGGCACCGACGAGAAGGCCATGCATCACCTCTTCGCCGAGGTGATCGACAACTCCATGGACGAGGCGGTGGCCGGGCACGCCACGTGGATCGAGGTCGAACTCGACAAGGACGGCTTCGTCGCCGTGACCGACAACGGGCGAGGCATGCCGGTCGACCCGCATCCGAAGTTCAAGAACAAGAGCGCGCTCGAAGTCATCATGTGCACGCTGCACGCGGGCGGCAAGTTCGAGAGCAAGGTCTACAACACCTCCGGCGGCCTGCACGGCGTCGGCGTGTCTGTAGTCAACGCGCTCTCCGACGTGTGTGAGGTGGAGGTAGCGCGCAGCCAGCAGCTCTATCGCATGACGTTCTCACGCGGCGTGCCGCAGGGCAAGCTTGAGAAGCTCGGCCCGGTGATGAACCGGCGCGGCACCAAGGTGCGCTTCAAGCCGGACGAGAAGATCTTCGGCAAAGGCTGTGCCTTCAAGCCGGCGCGCCTGATGAAGATGGCGCGCTCCAAGGCGTACCTGTTCGGCGGCGTCGAGATCCGCTGGACCTGCGCGCCGGAGCTGATCACCGACGACACGCCGACGAGCGCCACGTTCCGCTTCCCCGGCGGCCTCGCCGACTACCTGACGAGCGAGATCGCCGGCCGGACGATGGTGACCAAGGACCTCTTCGCCGGCCGTACCAAGGGCGAGAACGGCCATGGCTCGGTCGAGTGGGCGGTCGCCTGGATCGCCGACGATGACGGCTTTTCGCGCTCCTATTGCAACACCATCCCGACACCGGACGGCGGCACGCACGAGACGGGCCTGCGCACGGCGCTGTCGAAGGGTCTGCGGGCCTACGGCGAATTGACCAACAACCGCCGGGCGGGCCAGATCACCGCCGACGACGTCATGGGCACCTCCGCCGCCATGCTGTCGGTGTTCATTCGCGAGCCGGAGTTCCAGGGCCAGACCAAGGACCGCCTCGCCACGCAGGAAGCGGCGCGCATCGTCGAATCGACCGTGCGCGACGCCTTCGACCATTGGCTCGCCGACAGCCCGATGCAAGCGACGAAGCTGCTCGAATGGTCGATCGACCAGGCCGAGGACCGCCTGAAGCGCCGGCGCGAAAAAGAGATCGGCCGCCAGTCGGCGACGCGCAAATTACGCCTGCCTGGCAAGCTCGCCGATTGCACCATCCAGACGGCGGCCGGCACGGAGATCTTCATCGTCGAGGGCGATTCCGCCGGCGGCTCGGCCAAGAGCGCCCGTACGCGCGAGACGCAGGCGATCCTGCCGTTGCGCGGCAAGATCCTCAACGTCGCCAACGCTTCGTCGGCCAAGCTGTCGCAGAACCAGTTGCTCGCCGATCTCATTCTGGCGCTCGGCGTCGGCACCGGCAGCAAGTACAACGATGCCGACCTGCGCTATGAGCGCGTCATCGTGATGACCGACGCCGACGTCGACGGCGCGCACATCGCTTCGCTGCTGATCACCTTCTTTTACCAGGAGATGCCGGCGCTGATCGAGAACGGGCACCTGTTCCTCGCCGTGCCACCGCTGTTCAAGATCACCCACGGCGCCAAGTCGGTCTACGCGCGCGACCTCAAGCATCGCGACGAGCTCATCGCGCGCGAGTTCAAGCCGGGCGCCAAGGTCGACATCAGCCGCTTCAAGGGCCTCGGCGAGATGAACGCCTCGCAGCTCAAAGAGACGACGATGGATCCCAAGAAGCGCACGCTGCTCAGGGTCGAGATCGGCGACGGCGACCGCACAGCCATCGGCGAAGCGGTCAACGCGCTGATGGGATCGAAGCCCGAGGCGCGCTTCCGCTTCATCCAGGACCGCGCCGCCTTCGCCCACGACCTGGATATCTAGTTCGCGCCGCTCCGCTCCTCGAAATATCCTCGGCCAGGGGTATACACGGGCGTGGATTTACCTCCACAAGCGACGTGAGCTTGCCCCACTCATCGTGTAAGAAGTCGAGCGCTAAAAAAGGGGAGCAGCCGATGAGCCGCGTGCGCGTATTGGTGGGAACACGTAAGGGGGCGTTCATCCTAAGCGCCGATGGATCGCGCAAGACGTGGTCGGTCGACGGCCCGCATTTCCCGGGCTGGGAAATCTACCACGTGAAGGGCTCCCCGGTGGACCCGGATCGCATCTATGCCTCGCAGTCGAGCGGCTGGTTCGGCCAGCAAATTCAATGCTCCAAGGATGGCGGCAAATCCTGGGAGGCCGTCGGTAACAAGTTCGCCTACGAAGGCGATACCGGCACGCACCAGTGGTACGACGGCACGC
>CAZOOS010000056.1:0-1606 GCA_964581475.1 uncultured Hyphomicrobium sp. | reverse complement strand
AACAAGTTCGCCTACGAAGGCGATACCGGCACGCACCAGTGGTACGACGGCACGCCCCATCCGTGGGAGTTCAAGCGCGTCTGGCACCTGGAGCCGTCGCTGACCGACCCCGACAGCGTCTATGCGGGCGTCGAGGACGCGGCGCTGTTTCATACGGCGGACGCTGGCCAGACGTGGACGGAGCTGTCCGGTCTGCGCGGCCATGGCTCCGGTCCTCGTTGGCAGCCCGGCGCCGGCGGCATGTGCCTGCACACCATTCTCATCGACCCGGCCAATCCCGAGCGGATGTTCATCGCCATTTCGGCCGCCGGGGCATTCCGCACCGACGACGGCGGCAAGACCTGGCGGCCGATCAACCGCGGGCTGCACTCGGAGTACATTCCCGATCCGGCAGCCGAGGTCGGGCACTGCGTGCACCGTATCGCCATGCATCCGTCGCGGCCGAATGTGCTGTTCATGCAAAAGCACTGGGACGTGATGCGCAGCGACGACGCCGGCGATTCCTGGCGCGAGGTGAGCGGCAACCTGCCCACCGATTTCGGCTTCGTCATCGACGTCCACGCGCACGAGCCGGAGACCATCTACGTCGTGCCGATCAAGAGCGACGCCGAGCACTTTCCGCTCGAGGGCAAGCTGCGCGTCTATCGCAGTCGCAGCGGCGGCAACGACTGGGAGGCCCTAAGCAACGGACTGCCGCAGTCCGATTGCTATGTGAACGTGCTGCGTGACGCGATGGCCGTCGACAAGCTTGATAGTTGCGGGGTGTATTTCGGCACCACCGGCGGGCAGGTTTATGTGTCGAGCGACGCCGGCGACACATGGTCCGCCATCGTCCGCGATCTCCCGGCCGTGCTTTCGGTCGAGGTGCAAACGCTGCCATGATCCGCGTCGTCCTGCCGTCGCATTTGCGGATGCATGCCAACATCGACGGGGAGGTGCGCCTCGCCGTCGAAGGCCCGGTTACGCAGCGATCGGTCATGGACGCGCTGGAGGCGCGCTATCCGGTGCTGCGCGGAGCCATTCGCGATTACACCACGCAGCGGCGGCGTCCGTTCCTGCGATTTTTCGCCTGCCAGACCGACGTTTCGCTGGAGCCGCCGGACAAACCGTTGCCGGAGCCCGTGGCGCTCGGCGCGCAACCGCTGCTGATCGTAGCGGCTATCGCGGGCGGTTAGTCAGGCGGGCCGCTGCGCGGCACCTTGGCAAAGGTGCGCGCCATGGTCGCCGGTGCTCGCTAATATTCATCATTCCCCTTGGACGCCAACCCCAGTATCCAGATGAGCCGCAACGTGGTGCGGCGCCCCGAAAGTCGTGCCTCCATGTCGCCCAAGGTTGCCAACCGCCCGCTCACGCAAGCCGACTTCCCCGCCGTTTCGCGCCTGCACGCCAAGGTGTTCGGCCCCGGGCGCTTCACGCGCACCGCCTATCGCGTGCGCGAGGGGGGAGCGCCCGTCTCGCCCTTCTGCCGTGTGGCGCTGCTCGGCGACCGGCTGATCGCGGCCGTGCGCTTCACGCCGATCACCATCGGCGGCGCCGACGGCGCGCTGCTGCTGGGGCCGCTCGCGGTCGATCCCGATTTCGCCGGCCAGGGCTTCGGCAAGCGCCT
>CAZOOS010000055.1:0-15160 GCA_964581475.1 uncultured Hyphomicrobium sp. | reverse complement strand
CGGCCGCGCATCGAGCCGGAATTGTCGAGCAGCAGCGTCACCACCGTGTCGCGGAAATCCGTGTCGCGCTCGCGCTTGAACGACAGCGCGTGCATCGGGTCGATGATGATGCGTGGCAGCCGCGAGGCGTCGAGCGCACCTTCTTCCATGTCGAAATCCCAGGCACGGTTCTGTTGCGCCAGCAGGCGCCGCTGCAGGCGGTTGGCGAGGCGGGCAACGGCGCTCGACAGGGCGCGCAGCTCGCGATCGAGGTAGGCGCGCAGCCGCTCCAGCTCTTCCGGCGAGGACAGCTGCTCGGCGCCGATCTCCTCATCGAACTCGCGCGTGAACACCTTGTAGCCGAACGCCTCGGGATTCTCGAGGACGGAGGTATTCGGACGCCACGGCTCGGGCGTATCGAATTGGTCTTGATCGTCGAGCATGCTTTCGAGATCGTCGGCACTAGCCGTCTCGAAGGCCTCCTGCGCCTCGTTGGCATCGCCCTCGGCTTGGCCTTCCTCGCGCTTCTGGTCGCTGCCCTCCTCGCCATCCTCGGCGGTTTCGGTGTCGCCGTCGCTACCCTCGTCCTTGTCGTCGTCGTCGCTGTCATTCTCTTCACGGTCGGCCTGGACGCTCTCCTCGGTGAGCTCGAGGGCGCGCAACAAATCGCGCATGAGCCGCCCGAAGCTCTCCTGATCCTCGGCGAGGCCGTCCAGGCGCTTCAGCAGCTTGGCGCCGCGCTGTTCGATCGAAGAGCGCCACACGTCGACCAGGGCCTTGGCGCTGTCCGGCGGCGGCAGGCCGGTGAGTCGCTCGCGGATCATCAGCGCCACGGCATCCTCGAGCGGGGCGTCGGCGCGCGTCTTCACCTGCGCATAGCGCCCGTGCGCATAGGTGTCCTCGATGCGGGCCGTGAGATTGCGCGCCATGCCCGGCATGCGGTTGGCGCCCAGCGCCTCGACGCGTGCCCGCTCGGCCGCCTCGAACACGAGGCGCGCCGGGCCGGCACTCGGCGCCAGCTTGTTGTGCACGCGTACGTCATGGCAACCGGCAGTCAGGGCGAAGCTGTCCGCCCAGCCTCGGATGACGGAAATCTCGCGTTGCGAGGGCACGCGCGATGGCTCGGGCAACTGCGCGTGTCCGGTGGAATACTCGGGTGCCCCCGGCGCGAAGCCGACTTCGAGGTCGGAATGTCCGGCGACGGCGCGCACGCAAAGGCCGATGGCCCGCTTCAGCGGCTCGGTCGGCGCTTCCTTGCGTTTGGGCCCGATCGACATTCGGCTCAGCTTAAGGCGACGTTGGCCGCGCTCTCGGGCAGCTCTTCGCCGAAGCTGCGCTGGTAGAATTCGGCCACCAGCGGCCGCTCGAGCTCGTCGCACTTGTTGAGGAAGGTGAGACGGAAGGCGAAGCCGACGTCGTTGAAAATCTCGGCGTTCTCCGCCCACATCATCACCGTGCGCGGGCTCATCACCGTCGACAGGTCGCCGTTGATGAAGGCGTTGCGCGTCAGATCGGCGACACGCACCATCTGCGATACGATCTTGCGCTTGGCTTCACTCTTGCCCCACGACTTGACCTTAGCGAGAACGATCTTCGCCTCGTCGTCGTGCGGCAGATAGTTGAGCGTCGCCACGATCGACCAGCGGTCCATCTGGCCCTGGTTGATCTGCTGCGTGCCGTGATAGAGGCCGGACGTATCGCCGAGACCTATGGTGTTGGTGGTCGAGAACAGCCGGAACGCGGGATGCGGGCGGATGACCTTCGACTGGTCGAGCAGCGTCAGCTTGCCGGAAACCTCCAACACGCGCTGGATGACGAACATCACATCGGGCCGGCCGGCGTCGTACTCGTCGAAGACAAGCGCCGTGTTCGACTGCAAGGCGTACGGCAGGATGCCCTCGCGGAACTCCGTCACCTGCAAGCCGTCCTTGAGCACGATCGCGTCCTTGCCGACGAGATCGATGCGGCTGACGTGGCTGTCGAGGTTGACGCGGATGCACGGCCAATTGAGGCGGGCGGCGACCTGCTCGATGTGCGTCGACTTACCGGTCCCGTGGTAGCCCTGGATCATCACGCGGCGGTTGTGCTTGAAGCCCGCGAGAATGGCGAGCGTCACCTCCCGATTGAACAGATAGTCGGCGTCCAGGTCGGGTACGTGCTCGTCGGGCTTGGAGAAGGCTGGCACCTCGAGGTCGGTGTCGATTCCGAACACCTGGCGCACCGAAAGCTTCATGTCGGGGAGATTGGTCGGCTTGCCTTCGGCACCCGACTGGGTTTGCGCACGCATTATCGAGGGGTCCTCGGAGATGGCGCGGGGCGAAGAAATCGGCGCGGCGACAATGCCGGATTTCAGACGAGGCCCGCTTGCTTCAGAAAGTTATAGGCTTGGATTATCTCGCGCAACTTATCGCCGGAGCGCGCGTCTCCGCCGTTGGCGTCGGGATGGTAAACCTTGACCAGCTCCTTGAAGCGCGCCTTGATTTCCACCCGCGTAGGCTCGCCGGAGAGGTTCAGCGTCTGCAGGCTCTTCTTCTCAAGGGGCTTCAACTGCCGCCGGCTCTCGGGCGGCTGCTCGCGGGCGGCCTTGGCGCGACGCGCAAAAAAGGCATGCGGATCGAGGGTGCGGAAGGCGCCCGCGGCGGCGGGCTCCGGGGCGGGCTGCGGCGCTGCCGCCCCCGGGGCCTTGGCGTTGACGCCCACTTTCCACGTCGGGCGGTGACCAGTGAGGGCATCCTTCTGGAAATCCTGCACCTGGGTGTCGTTCATGCCATCGAAATAGTTGTAGGCGGCATTGTACTGGCGCACGTGCTCGATGCAGAACAGATAATATTTTCCGTCCTGGCCGCGGCCGCGTGGGGCGCGGTGATCGCCGGCTTCCTTGCAGCCCTTCCACTGGCAGCGCCCATGCCGCTCCTCGCGCGCCGGCTCGGTGCGGCCGCGCTTGGAGCCGACGCGGATGCTATCGAAGTATTTGGAATCCAGCTTCATGCGCGCGAAGTATGATCCGCCCTCAGGTCTCACACAAGCCAGTCGAATCGACCTGCCGATTTTGCACCATTTCACACCCGCATGAGGCGACCCTTAATGAGCTTGCAGGCACGCATGCGCGAAAAGCTGATGCTCGCGCTCAATCCCACCCGGCTCGACGTAGTCAATGAGTCGCACCTGCACGCGGGACACAGTTCGTCGCCGGGAACCGGCGAGAGTCATTTCCGCGTGCTGATTGTCTCGGATGCCTTTTCCAGCAAGTCGCGCGTCGAGCGCCACAGGATCGTCAATGATTTGCTGCGGGACGAGTTGAGAGATGGTGTGCACGCGCTGGCGATCAAGGCGCTGGCGCCGGGCGAGCCGGCCTGAGCAACAAAAATCTCGCCTCCGCGGATGCGAAGGCGAGATGTAGAGCACCGGGTCCTACGGGCGACCTCTGGCGACTAGTGCCAGCGGTGCCAGCGACGATGGTGGTGGTGATGGCGCTTGTAGAACCGCCAACGCCAATGAGGACGATGATGGCGGCGGTAGTGGGTCTTCTCGACCGACGAGCCAGTTTCGCTAGCGGTCGTCAGCTTGCCGAGAATGTTGCCGGAGGCCGGAGCGGCCTGGGCGCTACCGACTGCGACGACGCAGGCGAGTGCGCCGGCGACCGCAGCGAGGGGGAGGAATCGAGTCATTGTAGCTCCTTTTTCTATGGCGAACGCGCTGCCGTCACATTCATTGTGGTTCAGCAGCACACTAACGCGGATCCTCCTGACCAGATCCACGCACAGGTTCTCGCTCGCCGCCTGAACCTAACCTGAACGACAATCTTCGGCGAGGACTACGTCGGCGTTGCGCCTTCGCCGCCTGCACGCGCGGCGCGTACCGCGACGGCCGACGCGGGGCTTATGCGCAGAGCGGTGATTTTGTTGCGCGTTTTGCGCAGTATCTCGAAGCGATACCCGTAGAACGTGAAAACCTGTCCGGGCTCGGGGATCGTCTGTGCCTCGTGGATGACGAGGCCGGCGATCGTCGTCGCCTCTTCGTCGGGCATGTTCCAGTTCATCTGGCGATTGAGATCGCGAACGGCGACCGTCCCGTCGACATTGACCGTGCCGTCCGCCTGCACGCGGATGGCCGCTTCCTGCGTGTCGTGCTCGTCGGCAATTTGACCGACGATCTCCTCGAGGATGTCCTCGAGCGTGATGAGACCCTGCACCTCGCCATACTCGTCGACGACGAGGGCCATCTGCGCCTTGCGCTTCAGAAACTGATTGAGCTGGGCTTTCAGCGGCGTCGTGTCGGGCACGAACCAAGGCTCGACGGCAAAGCTCATGATGTCGAGCTTGCTGACATCCCAACCCGAGCGGCCGAGCGCGGAAAACAGATCCTTCGTGTGCAACACGCCGACAATGTCTTCCGGGTCGTCTTTCCAGACCGGCACGCGCGTGTACTGGCTGCGCACCAGCTCGTCGAGAACTACCGCCGCCGTGTCATCGGCGTTGATGGTCTCCATCTTGGTGCGGTGGACCATGATGTCGGCGACCTGCAGATCGCGCAGATCGAGCACGCCGCCGAGCATGTCGGCGTCGTGGCGCCCGACCGAGCCCTCGATCTTCTGCAGCGCGATGGTGCCGCGGATCTCCTCATGAGCGGCAAGGATGTTGGCCTCGTCGTCGAGCTTGCTCGGCGTCATCTTGAGAAACATGCGCACGATGTATTCGATCGTCACGGTGATCGGGTTCATCACGACGATGACGACGCGCAGGATAGGGGCGATGATCAGCGCCACGCGATCGGCATAGGCGAGCGCGTACGTCTTGGGCAGCACAGCGGCGAAGACGACGATGAGGAACGTCATGACGGCGGTCGCGTAGACGACGCCGACTTCGCCGATGAGCAAGACGGCGAGACCCGAAGCCAGCGCCGAAGCTAGCACGTCGACCAGCGTGTTGCCGATGAGAATGGTGCCGATCATCTTCTCGGGCTGCTGCAGCAGCCGGTTCACCAGCGCCGCGCGGGTGCTGCCCTCCTGCTCCAGCGCATGCATGCGGGCACGCGAAGCGGCGGTCAGCGACGTCTCGCTACCGTTGAAGAAGGCGGACAGCACGATCAGCACGACGATCGCCAGGAGAATGAGCGCGGTGACGAGTGACATAGGGGCTCGATGAACGTTGTTGCAGCGTCGCCGGTCCTCGCCCGGCCCGGCATCTTTAGCACATGTGTGACTGCCGATCGTTAGCGCCGGCTAAGCGGCGCCGATCTCGCCGCCGAGGAAGGCGCGCACCTTGTCGGCCGGCACGTCGCGGGCAATGAACGCCTCGCCGACACCGCGCGCGAGGATGAACGTCAGCTTGCCGCCACGCACCTTCTTGTCCTGCGCCATCAGCTTCATCATGGCTTCGACGCCGGGCTTGTCGCCGGGGATTTCGCCGATGCGGGTCGGCAGCCCCACAGCGCGGAAGTGGGCGGCGGCACGATCGGCGGCAGCCACGTCGCAGTAGCCGAGCGCCGCTGAAAAGCGGAAGGCGATGGCCATGCCGATAGAAATCGCCTCGCCGTGCAGCAGGCGATCGGAGTAGCCGCACCAGGCTTCGAAGGCATGTCCGAAGGTGTGGCCGAGGTTGAGCAACGCCCGCTCGCCCTGCTCGGTCTCGTCGCGGCCGACGATACCGGCCTTGGCTTTGACGCTCGTCTCGACGGCGCGCGTCAGCGGCCCCGCTTCCAGCGCGAACACGGATTTATAGTTCTTCTCGAGCCAGGCGAAGAATGCCGCATCGCCGAGCAGGCCGTACTTCGCCACCTCGGCATAACCGGCGCGCAACTCGCGACCCGACAGGGTGCGCAGCGTGTCGGTATCGGCGAGCACGAGGCCGGGCTGATGAAAGGCGCCGATGAGGTTCTTGCCTTGCGGCGTGTCGATACCGGTCTTGCCACCGACCGATGAATCCACCTGCGCCAGCAGCGACGTCGGGATTTGCACGAAGCGCACGCCGCGTCGCAGGATCGCCGCGGCAAATCCGGCAAGGTCGCCGATGACGCCACCGCCCAGCGCGACGACGAGATCGCCGCGCTCGAGGCCCAGTTCCAGCATGCGTTCGCACAGCGGCTCCAGTTGCCGGAAGCTCTTGGTGGATTCGCCCGGCGGCAACGTTATCGAGCCGACGTGACGTCCGTCCTGCTTCAATGCCGCTTCAAGCGTGCCGAGGTGATGGCGGGCGACGTTCTCGTCGGTGACGATCGCACACCGGCCGGCGCCGAGGCGCGCTCCGATCAAAGCGCCGGCACGCGCCAGAAGTCCCGGTCCGATCAGCACATCGTAGGCGCGATCGCCCAGGGGCACGTTGACGGTGCGCACGTCCTGCAGGTCTGCCGCGCTCATCGGGCCACCTCGGAGGTGGCGCCCAGATGCTGGCCGAGGCGCTCGGCGATCTCCGCGACGATGACCTCGTGCGGCACGTCGCGGCTTTCGACCGTCAGATCGGCCTGCGCATAAACCGGATAGCGCGTCGTCATGAGGTTCTGCAGCACGTCCTCGGGATCCCCTCCCTTGAGCAGCGGACGGTTGCCGCGTTTGCCGACGCGGCGCACGAGCAGCGGCAGCTCGGCTCTTAGCCACACCGAGACCCCGTGCTCGGCGATGGCCGCGCGCGTCTCCTCGTTCATGAAAGCGCCGCCACCGGTGGCCAACACCTGCGGGCCGGAGCGCAACAGCCGCGACAACACTTTGCGCTCGCCCTCGCGGAAGTACGGCTCGCCGTGATCGGCGAAAATATCCTCGATGCTCTTGCCGGCCGCCTTCTCGATCTCCTCGTCGGCATCGACAAACGGCAGCGCCAGCTTGGCGGCCAGCCGTCGCCCGACCGCCGACTTGCCACAGCCCATCAGCCCGACGAGCACGACCGATCGCTGCCCGAGGGCGGCGCGGGTCGCGTTCAACGATTGAGCGTCTGGCATCATCTTCACTTCCGATCCCGGCCGAATCGACGGATGACGGGAGCCTCGGGTCCTTCGCCCACAGCCTAGGTGCACAGCCTGCGCGGCAAGAATTGCCCGGCCCACCTGCGCCGCCTACTTTGGATCATCGTCGAGTGCAAGTCATAATGGCGCCAACTTGCAAAGAGACCAAAGCCGTGGGGACGGGATAGCCAATGCCCAGTTTGTTCCGGTTTCTGTTCATCGTTGGCACCGCCGGCGCAATCATTACCGGCGCACTTTACGTACTCGCCACGAAATTCGAGCCTGAGCCGCACACCGTCACCAAGCCCGTTCCGGGCGTTAAGGTGCGTTCAGAGTGACCCGCGCGCGACCATGGGAAAGCGCCCTCAACGAGCTGATGTGCCGGCCATCGTCGGCGCCCTATTGAGTTGCTGCCTGTTCGCCGGTGTGGCGTCGGCTCAGGACTGGAGCCCGTTCGACCCCTTCAAGAACCCGGCGCGCGGACAGCAACAGCGGTCGCGCGAGGAGCCCCGACCCGACCGCATGACGGCGCCGGCGGCAACCAGCGACGACATCATCCGTCCGTTGGGCGACAGCGGCGCCGGCGCCGTCGAGCGCGGCGACCTCACCCCGGTCATGGCGACCGACGGCTCGGGATTGCCCTACGAGCTTTGGCGCGGGCTGGACGTCGCTAGCCTTTCACGCCTGATCGCCGAGATCGACATCCCGCCGCGCTCGCCGGCGCTGCATCGGCTATGGCTGCGTCTCATTACTTCCAACGTGACCCCGCCCGAGGGGGGCGTCACCGACCAGCAGTTCCTCGCCCTGCGCCTGGAAATCCTCTACCGGTCCGGCCTGCTGCAGGAGGCGGCGAAGGCGCTCGCCACGGCGCCGCCGGGCGACCCGACACTCGCCATCCTCGCCGCCCGCAACGAGATCGGTCTCGGCGCCCAGGACCGCGCCTGCGAAACGGCGCGCACGGGCGGCGCTCCGGCGCTGCTCCCCAAACCCTTGAAAGCCGATGCCGCTCTTATTTCCGGCTTTTGCGCCGCCGTCGCCGGCGACGCGCCCGGCGCCGGTCTTGCCGCCGAGCTGGCGCGCGAGGCGGGTGTCGTCGAGAACCCAGGACTGCAAGCGCTCGAAGCGATCTCGATGGGCGCTAAACCGCAAGTGCCGCCAGAGGCCGAGTTGTCGCTGCTCGACTACCGGCTGATCGAAGCGGCGGGTGGGGCGATCGATATGGCGCAGGCCATAAAGCACGCCAAGGCGTCGCTGCTCGCCGCGCTGGCCGTCGATCCGCAGGTCGAGCCGGGAGTGAAGCTGCTGGCCGCCGAAGCCGCGGCAAACATCAACGCCATCTCGCCGCAGCAACTGGCCGACATCTATCGCGCGCAACCTTCCACAGGTGCCGCCATCTCCGACGCCGCCGGCACCGATACGCCACAACGGCGCGCGGCGCTGTTCGTCGCCGTCGACAACGAAGGCACGCCGCAGAAGAAAGTGCGCCTGATCCGCGCCTTCCTCGATGAGGCACACCGCGCCGGCTTCTATCTTACCGGACTGCGCATGATGGCACCGGCTTCCGACACCGTCGTCGCCGCGCCCGAGATCGGCTGGTACGCGGAGACGGGCATCGAGGTGGCGCTCGCCGCCGGTAATTACGACAAAGCGCGCGAATGGGCTGCATTCGGCTCCTCGCCCAACGGCGCGGCGGTGCATGGCCTCAACCATTGGCTGGCACTGATCGACATCGCCGATGATCGTCCTGCCGTGAACCGCGAGGCCGATCTGGCGCACGTCGAGGAGCTGGCCGTGCGCGGGCGCCTCGACGCCACGCTGTTGCACCGTCTCGCCACCGTTCTCGACGCCCTCGAATACAACGTGCCGATCCCGCTGTGGGAGGCGGCGAGCCGCACGCCGCAACCGGCCGGTGGCTATCTGCCCGAAACAGGGGTGCTGTCGGAGCTGCAGGACGCCGCCAAGAAGCGCGAATTCGGCCGCACTGTGCTGCTCGCCATGAAGACGCTCGGCCCCAATGGCGCGGAAGGCGCCAACATGATCGCCCTGGGCGATTCCATCCGCGCCCTGAAGCGTGCGGGGCTGGAGGCCGATGCGCGCAACCTCGGCTTCGAGGCCTTGTTCGCTGGCTGGCCGCGCGCCATCACTAATTAGATGAGCTCACCCCAACAGAACATCGACGCGTTCCTCGAGATGTTGGGTGTAGAGCGCGGAGCCGCCGCCAATACGATCGAGGCGTACCGCCGCGACCTCGACCAGTACCGGGCGTTCCTCGCCGGCCGCGACATCGACCTGGTGACGGCCGAGCCGGCGCATGTCTCCGCCTGGCTCGCCGCATCCTCGGCCGCTGGCCTTAGCGCCTCGTCGCGCGCGCGTGCGCTGTCCGCCGTCCGCCAGCTCTACAAGTTCCTGCTTGCCGAAGGGCACGTCGCCGCCGATCCAACCCACGGGCACGCGGGGCCGCGCAAGCAACGCCCGCTGCCGAAGACGCTCAGCGTCGCCGAGGTCGATCGCCTGATCGGCGCCGCCGCGCGCCGCGCCAAAACCGGCGAAGGCATCGAGCACCTGCGCGCCCTGCGCCTGTACTGCCTTATCGAGATGCTGTACGCGACCGGCATGCGCGTCAGTGAGCTGGTGTCGTTGCCGCGCAGCGTCCTCGCCGGCGATGCGCGTGTGCTCACCATCAAGGGCAAGGGCGGGCGCGAGCGTCTCGTGCCCCTCAACACCTCCGCCCGCACCGCGCTCGATCGTTATCTGGCTGCGACGACGGGTGAGGGGCGCGTATCGAGCAAGTGGCTGTTCCCGTCGAAAAGCGCGCAGGGGCATTTGGCGCGCCAGCGTTTCGGCCAAGACCTGAAGGTGCTCGCCGAGGAAGCCGGATTTGACGGCGAACGCGTCAGCCCGCACGTGCTGCGCCACGCCTTTGCCAGCCATCTCCTCGACCGCGGCGCCGATCTGCGCTCGGTGCAGAAACTACTCGGCCATGCGGATATCTCGACCACCGAGATCTACACGCACGTGCTGGAGGAGCGGCTGAAAAAGCTGGTGCATGAACTTCATCCGCTTGCCAAGAAGAGCTGAGCGGGGACCGGGCGGATGTAATGGCGCATTAAGACGCTCGGCAGGCTCGCCTTGACAGATCTCGACCCCGGGCGCGATTGTCCGCCCCACCCCTGGAATCTGCGACGCGAGGCCCGTTTTGGACCGCTCCCCCATCCGCACCTACCTTGACTTTGAGAAGCCGATCGCCGAGCTGGAAAGCAAGGTGGCCGAGCTCCGCGCCATGGAAGGCGAGGAGAGCGCGGTCTCCATCGGCGACGAAATCCGCAAGCTGGAGCAAAAGGCGCGCACGGCGCTCGTCGACACCTACGCCAAGCTGTCGCCCTGGCAGAAGACGCAGGTCGCCCGCCATCCCGAGCGGCCGCACTGTCTCGACTTCGTCAACACGCTGATCGAAGACTTCACGCCGCTCGCCGGCGATCGTTACTTCGCCGAGGACGAGGCGATCGTCGGCGGTTTGGGCCGATTCCGTGGGCGTTCCGTGATGGTTATCGGCCACGAGAAGGGCTCCGATACGGAAAGCCGTATTCGCCACAACTTCGGCATGGCCAAGCCCGAGGGCTACCGCAAGGCCGTGCGCCTTATGGAAATGGCCGAGCAGTTCAACCTGCCGGTGATCACGCTGGTCGACACCGCCGGCGCCTACCCGGGCATCGGCGCCGAAGAGCGTGGTCAGGCCGAGGCCATCGCCCGCTCGACCGATTGCTGCCTCGCCATCGGCGTGCCGCTCATCACCGTCGTCATCGGCGAGGGCGGATCGGGGGGCGCCATTGCCATCGCCGCCGCCAACCGCATCCTCATGCTCGAGCACGCCATCTACACGGTCGCCTCGCCCGAGGCCGCAGCCTCGATCCTGTGGCGCGACAGCGCCAAGGCCATCGACGCGGCCACCAACATGAAGATCACCGCCCAGGATCTCGATCAGCTCGGCGTCATCGACGTCATCATCACCGAGCCGGTGGGCGGCGCCCACCGCGACCGCGAATCAATTATGAAAGCTACGGGCGATGCCATTGCCCGGGCCCTGTCGGAGTTCGACGGCAAGTCTCCGGCCGAGATCCGCCGCCAGCGGCACACCCGGTTCATGGAAATTGGCCAATCTCTGTAGCGACTTAGCTCTAAGGGTTGCGGCTACAGAAGCAGTGCCGCCCAATTGCTGTCCAATCCCCGCGGTAGTGTCCCGTAGTCCTCGCGATTCGTGCAAGTGCCGGGTGCCGCTAAGATTTCCGTAACGTTAACCACTTCTTAAGGTCTACAGATCGATGGTTGATCACCGTGCGCCAGGGGCACTGCGTATGCGTAAGATCATCCTTGGCTCGACTATAAGAGCCCGCGCTCTGTCTGCTTTGGCGGTATGCGCGACCGCGTGCGCGCTCGCCGCTTGCGGCGGCAGTACCCCCACCATTCCCGCCGCCGAGCTGCCGCTCAGCAAAGAGACGATGTCGATGCTCGGTCGCAAGGGCATGGACACGCAGGCGCCGATCTTCGTGCGCATCTTCAAGGAAGAGTCCGAGCTCGAAGTGTGGAAGGCGCGCGACGACGGCCGCTTCTACCACTTCAAGACCTACCCGATCTGCAACTGGTCGGGAGACGTCGGGCCAAAGATGGCGCTCGGCGACAAGCAGGCACCGGAAGGGTTCTACCGGGTCTCCAACTCGCAGATGAACCCGAATTCGCAGTACTATCTCGCTTTCAATCTCGGCTATCCGAACGCCTACGACCGCGCGCTGCAACGCACGGGTCATGCGCTGATGGTGCACGGCAAGTGCAAGTCCGTCGGTTGCTACGCGATGACGGACGCGCTGATCGAGGAGATCTACACGCTCGCCCGCGAAGCCCTCAAAGGCGGCCAGGAGAGCTTCGAGGTGCACGCCTTTCCGTTCCGCATGACGGAAGCGAACTTGGCGCGCTATGCGGGCAACGCCAACGTTCCGTTCTGGAAGAGCTTGAAGCCCGGCTACGACTTCTTCGAGAAATACCGCCTGCCGCCGACGGTGGCCGTGTGCGAGAAGCGCTACGTCGTCAACGTGAAGATCCCGACCAACGCCACGATCAAGCCCGACGGCCGCTGCCCACGCTTCCAGCGTCCGGTGTTCGAGCCGTTCGCGCCGAGACCGTTCGAGCAGCAGATCGCCGAAGAACGCATCACCGCGCCCGGACCGAAGACGCGTCAGTTCGCCAACGTGACGCCGATGCCCGCGAGCGCGCCGACGCAAGCGGCCTACGGCACCGCGTACGGTCTCGGCGCTCCCGTGGAAACGGGCAGCACCGGCACGCCGGCGCTCGGCTTCGCGCAATAATTGTGTATTGCCATCAAGCCCCGCGACGATGCGCCCACGTCGCAGCGTTGCGCGGTCCGCAAAAGACCAGCATGGTCGCCGGATGTTTGCCCGTCACAAAAGTCGCTGGTCCGCAGCGCTCTTGGTTTTCGCAGCGCTCGCCGCAGTAGCCGCAGGTATCGGCTACTTTTTCTGGCCACAGATATACGCCCTGATCGAAGAGGAAATGATCTACGCCGCCAAGGCGCGGCATTGGGCTGCCTATGCGAAGGGCGAGCCGCTGCCGAATACGCCCGACTTGAAGAACCTGCCGGCACGTCTGGCCGAGCAGAATCTTCAACTCGGCGCACCGGTTTTAGTGCGCATTTTCAAACGCGAGTTCGAGTTGGAGATGTGGATGAAGCGCGGCGACAAATTCGAGAAGTTCGCCACCTACCCGATCTGCATGTGGTCGGGGAAACTCGGCCCGAAATTGAAGCAGGGTGACCGCCAGGCGCCGGAAGGCTTCTATACGGTTGAAAATTCATCGCTCAATCCGAACAGCCAATATCATCGCTCGTTCAATCTGGGATTTCCCAACACGTTCGACCGCGCACATGGTCGCACCGGGTCGCTGCTCATGGTGCATGGCGACTGCCGTTCCATCGGCTGCTACGCTATGACCAACCCTGTTATTGATGAAATCTGGACACTGTTGACCGCTGCGCTCGGCGCTGGTCAAAAACGTGCCCAAGTTCAAGTGTTTCCGTTCCGGATGACGGAGACAAATATGTCACTTCATGCCGCCAATCCCGACATTGGGTTCTGGCGGCAGTTGCAGACCGGACATGACGCCTTCGAGCGCGATCATGTCCCGCCAATCGTCAGCGTATGCGCGGGTCGCTACGCTTTTCGGCCGGCAAATGGGGACAGCGACGGCAGCGCACCGATCGATTCGAGCTGCCCTGCGACGTGAGTCGCAGTTGACATTCGCGGCTCATTTTTTCAACTGCCAAACCTCGGACAGCGAGAAGAAGTAAGAGAGTTCAACATGCTGACATCTACCGTAACAATTCGCGCACGTCGCGCACGCTCCGGGGTAGCCCTCGGTGGCACGCGTCGTGCAGAAGCGACGGCATGACGAAGTCAGTCGCTTATATCCGGCGTACCGCTCTTACTGCGTGCGCAGCTGCCGCCATCCTGGGACAGGTCGGGACCGCGCCAGCGCTTGCATTGGACATCGAGGAAATCACCGCCGTTCGCGCCGAGCGCAAGCGGGCGAACTCCGATGGCAAGTTGCCCCTTCCCGGGACACCCGATCTGAAACGCCTCGATGACCGCCTCTCCGAAAGCGGCGTGGCGCGCGATGCCCCGATCCTGATCCGTGTGTTCAAGGCGGAATCGGAAATGGAGGTCTGGACGGGCGACGAAAACGGCACCTACTCGCACTTTGCCACGTACCCGATTTGCTACTGGTCGGGCACGCTGGGACCGAAGCTGAAGGAGGGCGACAAGCAGGCGCCCGAAGGCTTCTACACGGTCACCATGGAGCAGAGCTTCCACACGGGCACACGCTGGCCGAAGTCGCTCAACATTGGTTACCCCAACCCATTCGATCAGGTGAACCTGCGCTCGGGCTCGCACATCCTCATTCACGGGGGCTGCGCATCGATCGGTTGCTTCGCCATGACCAATGCCGTCAGCCTCGAAGTCTACAAGCTGGCCACGGACGCACTCGACGCCGGCCAGCCGAACATACCCGTGCACGTGTTTCCGTTCCGCATGACGGAGGCGAACTTCGCCAAGTACGACATGCCGCGCTGGAACGGCTTCTGGCGGAACCTGAAGGAGGGGCACGACCTCTTCGAGCGCACCGGGCGTCCGCCGCGCGTCACCGTTTGCGGCACGCGCTACGATTTTGCGGCGGCCAGCCGCATCGAAGGTCTCAATCCCGGCCCCATCCAGGTCTGCCCGGAGACGGAGCAGGTGATCGCCGACCTTTCGAGCATCAACAAGAAGGTCGCCGAGCAGCCGGTGCCGCAACAGCAGTCGTCCGAGATCAAGACGGCGTCGCTGGGCGGCGGTGGCGCCTCGTATCTCGGTGGCCCGGCTTCCTACCTCGGCGGTCCGGCCATCGCGGCTGCAATCGTCAACAAGCTGGGCGAGAACTTCGAGCAGCAGTTGGCGCCGGAGACGCCGCGTCCCGGCGTCAGCCAGACGCTCACGCGTCCCCTGCCTTGCTCGCTGGCGCTGCCAAGCTGCTGGCGCTACGCCTCCCTGCGCGAGCAGATGGCACACAAGGCGGCGCTGAAGATCGAGGAGCCGGAGCGCGAGAAGGCACGTGCGCCGAAAAAGAAGAAGTCCGCCAAGAAAAAGAAATCCAGCAAACACCGCTATAGCGAGGCGCGCGAGTATCGCGAGCCGCGCGAGACGACGCGACACGCCAGCGACGATCGACAGTGGCGGGAATTCAAGAGCTCCCGCTACGAATAAGATCATGGGCCCGGCAGCAGATCAGCTCCGGGCCCATTTGCTTGCGAAGGCTTCGCTGCGCATGTCATACACGCGGCTGAATTGGACAATCAGCGGGTCATCTACATGTTGAGCGACATCCCACGACAGCTCGAGCGGCTGATGGAAACGGCAATCTTCGCCAGCCGCTGGCTGCTGGCGCCGTTCTATCTCGGCCTGGCGCTGTCTTTGTTCGTGCTGCTCATCAAGTTCATGTTCGAGCTGGTGCACATCGCCGAGACCGCGTTCACGGCAACGGAATCGGAAGTGATCCTCGGGCTCCTCGCCCTCGTCGATCTGGCCCTGACCGGCTCGCTCGTCGTCATCGTCATCTTTTCGGGCTACGAGAACTTCGTCTCCAAGATCGACCACAGCAAGCATCGCGATTGGCCCGAGTGGATGGGCACGATCGATTTCACCGC
>CAZOOS010000054.1:0-15286 GCA_964581475.1 uncultured Hyphomicrobium sp. | reverse complement strand
ACGTTCAGCATTTCGCGGCCCACGTTGCCCGTGGCGCCGACTACGGCGACCTTGTAACCCATCGTCAGACCCGATTTCCCAAGACCCTGCGGCGCTTGCCGCGCATGCGGCTCACTTACGCAAGGTCGCCGCCGGGCGCAAGGGGTGTCAGCCCTGACGTTAAGCGTCCGTTCCCGCTTACGCGGCGAGTTTGCGCAGCTCGGCGAGGATGGCCCCGCCCATCTCGGCCGTGCCGACCTTCTGCATGCCCGGTTGCATGATGTCGCCCGTGCGCAGGCCGGCGCCGAGAACCCCGGCGATGGCCTTGTCGAGCAGGTCGGCTTCCTTGCCCATGTCGAAGGAATAGCGCAGCGCCATGCCAAACGAGGCGATGGTGGCGATGGGGTTGGCGAGGCCCTTGCCGGCGATGTCGGGCGCCGAGCCGTGCACCGGCTCGTACAGCGCCTTGCGCTTGCCGGTCTTGGCGTCGGGAGCGCCGAGCGAGGCCGACGGCAGCATGCCGAGCGAGCCGGTCGCCATGGCCGCCTCGTCGGACAGCACGTCACCGAAGAGGTTGTCGGTGACGATGACGTCGAACTGCTTGGGGTTGCGCACGAGCTGCATGGCGCAGTTGTCGGCCAAGATGTGCTCTAGCTGCACGTCCGGCGCGTACGCCTTATGCGTCGCCGTCACGACCTCGTTCCACAAGACGCCGGTGCGCATGACGTTGCGCTTCTCCGCCGAATGCACCTTGTTGCCGCGCTTGCGCGCCAGATCGAACGCCACCTTGGCGATGCGCTCGATCTCCGACGTGGTGTAGATCTGCGTGTCGACGGCGCGCTTCTCGCCGTTCTCCAGCGTCACGATCTCCTTCGGCTCACCGAAATACACCCCGCCCGTCAGCTCGCGCACGATCATGATGTCGAGGCCTTCGACCAGCTCGCGCTTCAGCGAGGAGGCGTCCGCCAGTGCCGGATAGCAGATGGCCGGCCGCAGGTTGGCGAACAGGCCGAGGTCCTTGCGCAGCCGCAAAAGCCCAGCCTCGGGGCGCACCGCGTAGGGCACGCCATCCCACTTGGGGCCGCCGACGGCGCCGAAGATGACCGCGTCGGACTTCTGCGCCTTCTCCATCGCGGCATCGGTGATGGCGACGCCGTGCTTGTCGTAGGCGGCGCCGCCGACGAGGTCGGTCTCGGTCGCGAACTTGGCGCTGCCCGACTTGCTGAAGAAGTCGACGATGCGCTCGACCTCGGCGATGGTTTCGACGCCGATCCCGTCGCCGGGGAGGAGGAGCAGGTTATAGGTGGTCATGCGGTCAAGGCCCGGATGGAGGAGGGAAAAGCGCCGTACTGCTAGCCGCTGGGGCTTGTCGCGGCAAGGGGAGGGGCTTCAGAGGAAGGCGCCCGAGAAGAAGAGCACGAAGCCGTTCAAGGTCGACAGCGTGCCAAGCCCCGCCAGTATGCCGCTCAGCACCAGAAGGATCGTCCCGCCGGTGATGATGGCCACCGATGCCAGAACGATGGCGATCTGCAGCAGCGCCTGGCCGTAGTCGAAAAACGGGTCCTTGACCATGGCTCGGTCGCGCTGCGCCTCGAGCGCACGCGCCCTGACCTTGAGCTCCTCGACTCCCTCACCGGTGTCCGGCTCCGATGTGTAACGGGCCTCGTCGGCGCGATACTTCTTGAGCTTGTCCTCGATCAGCGCGCGCGCCGGGGCGGAAAGGTCCGGCTGGCTGGCGAGCATCACCTCGAACTCGGCAATCTGCAGTCGCAGCTCGTGGCGGCGGATATTCTTGGCCTGAAAGAACGCCCACGTGTTGGCGGCCTCGATGTTGCGGGCGGTGGCGTCCTTCATGGCGTTGCCGCCGCCGACGCCGCAGACCGCGAGCAGCACGGCGAGCACGCCGATATAGACGGCGATCAAGCGGTCGCGGCCCGTCTTGTCGCTGTCGATCGCTTCCACCAGATCCTTAAACGCCATCTGCTTCTGCCCTCAGACGATCTTGTCTTCCGGCGCAGCATCGATGCTGCGCGCCGGCAAGAGGTCGCTCCTTTCGGTCGGCACCCCGTTGGGGCCGAGCTGATAGACGATCGGTGCCCCTGTCGCCAATTCGCGGCTGAGTATCTCCTCACCCGTCAAACCTTCGAGGTTCATGATCAATGCGCGCAGCGAATTTCCGTGCGCGACGAGAAGCACCTTCTTGCCCGCCTGCAGATCCGGCCAGATGCGCGAATTGTAGTACGGCATCACGCGCTCTTCGGTGTCCTTCAGGCTCTCGCCGCCGGGCGGAGGAATGTCGTAGCTGCGGCGCCAAATCTCGACCTGCTCCTCGCCCCAACGTTCGCGCGCCTCGTCCTTGTTGAGGCCGCACAGGTCGCCATAGTGCCGCTCGTTGAGCGCCTCGTCGAAATGGATGGGGATCTTTCCCTGCCCCAGCTCCGACAGGATGATGTCGAGGGTCCGCTGCGCGCGCTTCAGCTGGCTCGAATAGGCGACGTCGAACACGATACCCTTTGCACGCAGCATGCGCGCGGCAACCAGCGCCTCGATCAGCCCCTTTTCGGTGAGGTCGGGATTGCACCAGCCGGTGAACAGATTGCGCCGGTTCCAGTCGCTCTCGCCATGCCGGACGAGCACGAGAGTTTGATTGCGTTGGTCGTTCGGCGGCACCACGGGACGGATTTCCAAGATCAGAGCCCCAGCACGTCGGACATCGTGTAAAGGCCCGGCGCCTTGCCATGTCCCCACTGCAGCGCCTTGACGGCGCCACGCGCGAACACCGACCTGTCGCCGGCGACGTGGGCGAGCTCGATGCGCTCGCCGGCACCGGCGAAAATCACTTTGTGCTCGCCGACGACGCTGCCCCCGCGCAGCGTAGCAAAGCCGATATCGCCTCGCTGGCGTGGACCCGTGATGCCGTCGCGCACCTTGACCGAGCGCTGCTGGAGATCGATGGCCCGCCCTTCGGCGGCGGCGGCGCCCAGCATCAGTGCCGTACCCGACGGCGCGTCGACCTTGTCGCGATGATGCATCTCGACGATCTCGATGTCGAAATCCTCATCCAGCGCCTCGGCGGCGCGCCGCGTCAGCGCCACCAGAAGGTTGACGCCGAGGCTCATGTTTCCGGCCTTGATGATAGGCGCGTGGCGGGCTGCCGCGGCGATGTGCGCTTCGTCGCTGGCGGTGAAGCCGGTTGTGCCGATCACGTGTACGGCACGCGCGTTGGCCGCCAGCGCGGCGAACTCGACGGTCGCCTTGGGGGAGGTGAAATCGAGGATGCCCTCGCAGCGGGAGATGACATCCAGGGCGTCGGAGGCGACCGCGATGCCCAGCGGCTTCAGGCCCGCTATGACGCCGACGTCGGCGCCGATGGCGGGCGACCCCTCGCGCTCGACGGCACCGACGATGGTGCAACCGGCGGCGTGCGCTGCGCGCACGAGCTCCTGGCCCATGCGTCCCGCAACGCCCATCACGGCGACTTTCATCAGGTGACCTCGTCGTCGAACCAAGGAAGCGCGCCGCGATATAGCAACACCGCAGGCGGGGAGGAAAGGCTAACCCGGCGATTTAGCCCCTGTTGCACCGCAAAGCCGGTAGCCGCACGCGCAGCGGCTGGGGAAGGAATGGGCGCATGTGTTGGGCGAGTTCTTGGAGAGTAGAGGCCGCGCGTCAAGCGGATGGGTTGTCTCAGGCCGGCTGATCAATCCCAGGCGAAAGCCAGCTTCTTCAGCTTGGCGCGGCCGAAGCGCTCGAACCCCATGCTGATCGGGCGTCCGCCGCGGCGCCAGTAAAAGTCCGACGCGGCCGCGTTGTCGGCCAGCGCCCATACGATCAGCCCACACAGTTGATGCGCGTCGAGATGATAGCGGCAGGCTTCGAACAGGCGCTCGCCGAAGCCGAGCCCCTGGTAGGTGGGTGAAACGTAGAGCTCGTAGATTTCGCCTTCGTATTCGCCGCGTACGCGTGCCGGCCCGAGCGTGGCGTAACCGGCAACCACACCGGCGACCTGCAGCACCAACAGCTCACCGCCGGCCTTGATGGTAGCACCCCACCAGTCGGGCGTGCGCTTGCGGATCATGCTGTCGAGGTGAAGGTGCGGAATGATGCCGAGGTAGGCGTTGCTCCAGCTCGACCTGAAGACCTCGCTCAATGCCGGCGCGTCGGCAGGCGCACCGGGACGAATCTCACAATGTGAACTTTCACCAAGCATACGCGGACTTTTTGCGACCCCGCCAATCAGCTTACGCCTCCGCGTCATCCTGCGAAACAGTTTGCTGAAAGTAGGGCCGGCAAAAAAAAGGCCACGGCTGCGAACCGTGGCCCCCAATTTGCCTAGCGACACGACGATCCGAACGGATCGTTAGCCGACCTTCTTGAACTGCTCGAAGGTCTTGGTGGCGGCAGAATTCATGCTCTCGAGCGTCTGCCGGCTGATCTTGTTCGACAGGTCGAAGAACTCTTTGGTCTGCGAGGAAGCGGCAGCGAGCTGCTGCTTGAAGAAGTCGGCCTGTAGGCGGGCCACCTCGGGGAGCGTCTTGGCCTTGGCAATCGCCTCGGCAGCGTCAAATGCAGCCTCGGCGTTGGTGGTGGCGGCGTGGATGAACTTCTCGCTGAAGGACTTCGCACCGGCCTGGGCGGCAAGCACGATCTCCTCGACAGCCTTCACGCTGTCCTGCGTAGCGGCATTGATCTTAGTGTAGGCGTCGCGGGTTTTGGCGACGCTTTCCTCGGCGAAGGCCTGCACGTTCTCGGGGATACGTGCTTCCTTGGCGGCGGCAAACATGTCCTGAGCCTGGCGGGTGAACTGGTCGTTCATTCTTGTCTCCATAATCGTTATCGGCCGCCCGGCACGGAGCGGCTCAAATCTCGGGTTGCGGGTGCATTAGCTCCTGAGAGCCTTACCGAGAGCTATAGTACCACCATTTTGGTGCAGTGCAACATAAACTTGTTTGCGGCGCACAAAAATGCTGCAGTTGCTCTCCACGGGCCAACGTTTATGCCGGGGTTGGGTTGCTTATATTGTTTTAAATCAAAGGCAGGCGCGCGAACTTGTCCCGGTACCCCATCGCCGAGCGGTCGAAGAGGATATCGGATGGGCGCAGCGGACGCGCCAGTGCTAAGCCCGCCAGCGTCCGGCAGCGGGATAGGGCTACATAGGCCTGCCCATGGGCGAAAGTGCCGCGCCCGAGGTCGATGTAGACCTTGTCAAGGGTTAACCCCTGCGACTTGTGGATCGTCAGCGCCCAGGCGAGGCGGAGCGGAAACTGGCGGAACGTGCCGGTGATGTTCTCGACGATCTTTTCCGACGCCTGGTCGAAAGCGTAGCGCCGCGCCTCCCAAGACACCGGCTCGATTTCATGTGTTTTTCCGTCGAGCTCGATCCAGACGCGCTTGTCCTCCAGGCGCGTGACGCGAGCGATGGTACCGTTGACCCAGCGGCGATCGGGATCGTTGCGCAGGAGGATGACCTTGGCGCCCTCCTTCAGGAGCAGCGAAGCGTCGGTCGGATGCGCAGAGTCGGCGTACTCGCCGGTGATCCCGGCTTCGTATGTGCGTTCCGTCGTCGACAGCGCGTCGAGATACGCCATGTTGATGCGCTGAGCGGCAGCGTTGGTCGGGGTGAGAATGACGTACGGGTCCCCCTCGCCCAGCGTGCGGATCGGGTGTGTCCGCTCGTTGAGCACTTCGAGATCCTCTTCCGTCGCCTCACCGTCGCGAATGCGATTGAGGACGTGCAGAAAATCTTCCTCGCTCTGGCGATAGACTTGCTCCAACTCGAGCAGCGCGACGCCGGCGCCCTCGTTGAGCGAGGGTACCTGAAAGAAGAATGGACCACCGAACTCGCTCTCCAGGTGCTCGGCAACGTCGCCCTGGACCACCGGCGGCAACTGATGCAGGTCGCCGAACAGTAGCAGTCGCACGCCGCCGAATGCTTCGCGCGGCCGTCCGCGATTGACGCGCAGCGACTGGTCAATAGCCCACATGAGGTCGGCGCGCACCATCGAGACTTCGTCGATGATGATCAGCTTCAGCTTGCGCATGACGCGACCGTTGCGGCTGCGCCTGATGTCATCGGAGCGGATGAGGCGCGGTGGAAAGCCGAAGAACGAGTGGATGGTCTGGCCGCCGACATTCACCGCAGCGAGCCCGGTGGGGGCCAGCACCACGGCCTCATCGACGATATGGTCGCGCAGGGCGCGCAGCAGTGTCGATTTGCCCGTGCCTGCACGCCCGGTGACGAACAAGTGCCCTTCGTCGTGGCGAACGAAGTCTACCGCACTGAGGAATTCTGGCGGCGGCGTGATGCCAGCCGGCCAGGAGACCTGGGCAACATCGGTAGCATCTCGCAATTGGGGGAATTTGTTGCCGGCCACGTCGCCTCGCTGCGCTTCGCACGTGATTAGCAGGCTGGGTGCGAGGCGTGAAACGATTAGCGCCGGCCGATGTCGATCGGCCGGCGCTACATGTCTGATTGCAACTCGGGCGTCGCTTAGTCGCGCGTGATCGAGAGGACCTTGAAGCTACCGTCCAACTTGACGTCGTACTGGTTGCCGTCCTTGCACTTCACGTCGTCCGCCTCGAAGTAGCTCGACGCCTCGGTTTCTTTTTCGAAGGTGCCGCCGGTGCAGCCCCAATCGGTAAGCGTCTGCTTGATCTTCCCGGCCTCGTCGTCTGCGGGCTTCGAATCGGCGAAGGCGGCAGTGCTAAAAAAAGCCAGACCCACGGCGGCAAATGCGAGCTTGTTCATTGGAAACCCCTCTTGCTTAAAGTGCCACACTAGGAGCAACGCTATAACACGCTCATTTCGCGCCGCACAAAGCGAATTTAACCTTATGCGACGTCTCTCTCGCGCGCTCTTTCCATGCGCTTTCGCTCATTGGGGTCGAGCCAGCGTTTGCGCAAGCGGATCGACTTCGGCGTGACCTCCACCAACTCGTCATCGGTGATGTAGCTCATCGCTTTTTCGAGCGTCAGCTTCATTGGTGGGGTCAGCAGGACATTCTCGTCCTTGCCGGATGCACGCACGTTCGTCAGCTTTTTGCCTTTGACAACATTGACTTCGAGATCGTTGTCGCGCGTGTGCTCGCCGACGATCATGCCTTCGTAGACGCGCGTTTGGGCGCCGATCATGAACGGCCCGCGATCCTGCAGATTGAAGATGGCGTAGGCGGCAGCCTCGCCCTGGGCGTTGGAAATGAGCACACCTGTGCGGCGAGCGGCGATCTCACCTTTGAATGGTGCGTAGTTGTGGAAAAGCTTGTTCATAACCGCCGTGCCGCGCGTGTCCGACAGTAGCTCGCTCTGGTAGCCCAGCAGGCCGCGCGTCGGCACGTTGAACACCATGCGCTGACGTCCGCCGCCAGAGGGCCGCATTTCGAGCAGCTCGCCTTTGCGCTCGGAGAGCTTCTGCACGACGACGCCGGTGAAACCCTCGTCGACGTCAATGATGACTTCCTCGATCGGCTCCAGCTTGGTTCCGTCAGTATCGGTCTTGAAGACCACCTTCGGTCGCGACACTGTCAGTTCGAAGCCTTCGCGGCGCATATTCTCGATGAGAATACCAAGCTGCAACTCGCCGCGGCCGGCAACGTCGAATGCGTCCTTATCGTCGGAGATGGTGACTTTGATCGCGATATTGCGCTCCGCTTCCTTCATCAGGCGCTCGAGAATGACGCGGCTTTGGACCTTGTCGCCTTCCTGGCCGGCAAAGGGGCCGTCATTGATGCGGAAAGTCATCGACAGCGTCGGCGGGTCGACCGGCTGCGCCGGCAACGGCTTTTCGACCGAAGGATCGCACAGCGTGTCGGCGACCGTCGCCTCGCTCATGCCGGCGACGGCGACGATCTCACCCGCTTCCGCCTGATCGACGGGCACGCGCTCGAGGCCGCGGAAGGCGAGAACCTTCTGCACGCGAAACGTTTCGACGACTTCGCCGTCGCGATTGAGCGCCTTCAGCGTCTGGCCGGACTTGAGCACGCCCGAGCTGATGCGCCCGGTGAGAATGCGCCCAAGGAACGGATCGGCTTCCAGCGTCGTCGCCAGCATGCTGACTGCACCCGGCTCGACGGTCGGCGGCGGCACGTGCGCCAGCACGAGGTCGAACATCGGCGCCAGGCTCTCCTGCGGACCGGCGGGGTCGAGCGCCATCCAGCCGTTGCGGCCCGAACCGTAGAGCACCGGGAAATCGAGCTGCTCGTCGGTGGCATCGAGGTTGGCAAAGAGATCGAAGATCTCGTTGAGCACGTCCTGGTGCCGCTCGTCGGGGCGGTCGATCTTGTTGATGACGACGATCGGGCGCATGCCGCGTTTCAGTGCCTTGGAGACGACGAACTTCGTCTGCGGCAGCGGGCCTTCGGAGGCATCGACCAACACCACGACGCCGTCGACCATGTTGAGGATGCGCTCGACCTCGCCGCCGAAGTCGGCGTGGCCCGGTGTGTCGACGATGTTGATGCGCGTGTCCTTCCAAACGACGGACGTGCACTTGGCGAGGATGGTGATGCCGCGCTCGCGCTCCAAATCGTTGGAATCCATCGCGCGCTCAGCAACCCGCTGGCCCTCGCGGAACGAGCCGGATTGCTTGAGCAATTCGTCGACAAGCGTCGTCTTGCCGTGGTCGACGTGGGCGATAATCGCGATGTTTCTGAGCTTCATCAGTCACTTTGTGCGCTGCAAAAGATGCGCGGACGTAGCACAGAACCTTTACAACCGCTAGCGGCGCAGGGCCACGGTCACCGCGCGTGCCTTAACCCTTAGTGCCGAGCCGCCTGCGCCTTGGAGTGCAGGCCCTCGTCACATCTCACCCTAGACGTGGCGGTGCATGGCGGAGGCATCGCGGGTGTCGCGCATGCCCCCGTAGACCAGCAGCGAGATGAAGATACAGGCCGTCACATACCAATAGAACGTATGCTCGTAGCCGATCTCCTTCAGGTAGAGGGCCACGTACTCGGCCGTGCCGCCGAACAACGCCACGGTGATGGCGTAGGGGAAGCCGACACCCATGGCGCGCACGCCGGTCGGAAACAACTCCGCCTTCACAACGGCGTTGATCGCCGTGTAGCCACTGACGATGAGCAGTGCGCCCATGATCAGGAAGAAGGCAGTCCACGGATCGGTGGCGTTTTGCAAAGTCGTGAGGATGGGCACGGTGAGCAGCGTGCCGAGCACCCCGAAGGTCAACAGCACCGGGCGCCGCCCAACGATGTCCGAAAGGGCGCCGACCACCGGCTGCAGGCACATGTAGAGAAACAGTGTGCCCGCGGCGATGACGGTGGAGGTATCCTTCGACAGCCCGACCGAGTTGACGAGGAACTTCTGCATATACGTGGTGTACGTATAGAAGGCGATGGTACCGCCCAGCGTCAGGCCGACGACGATGGCCACCTCGCGCGGATGCTGCATGAGGCCCCGCAACGGACTGTCGCGCAGGCCCAGCGCGCGCGCCTCGATAAAGGCGTCGCTCTCGTGCATGTCGCGGCGCATGAAATAAACGACGACAGCAAGCGCGGCGCCGATGAAGAAGGGGATGCGCCAGCCCCACGCATCGAGCTGCTCCGGCGTCAGCAGCACTCTTTGCAGGAAGAGCAGGACGAGCATGGCGAGCAACTGGCCGCCGATGAGCGTCACGTATTGGAAGCTCGAATAAAAGCCGCGGTGCTGTGGATGCGCCACCTCGCACAGGTACGTGGCGCTGGTGCCGTACTCGCCGCCGAGGCTGAGGCCCTGCACCAGGCGTGCGAACAGTAGAACCAACGGCGCCGCGATGCCGATGGTCGCGTAGGTCGGCGTCACCGCGATGATGAGCGAGCCGATGCACATCATCAGCACCGATATGGTCAGCGCCAGACGCCGTCCGTGGCGATCGGCCATGTGCCCGAACAGCCAGCCGCCGAAGGGGCGCATGAGGAACCCGACGGCGAAGATCGCCGCCGCGTTGAGGAGCTGCGCCGTCTGGCTTTCGGAGGGGAAGAACGACTTGGCGAAATACAGCGCAAAGGCCGAGTAGGCGTAGAAGTCGAACCACTCGACGAGGTTGCCCGCAGAGCCGACGAAGATGGCTTTCAGGCGCCGCGCCGTATCGGCAAGGCTGGTTTCGGGCGGCGCATCCACGGGAGTGCCGTCCGCCCGCTCGTCCATCTCGCCTCTATCTCCGCGTCTCGGTACTAAGCGCCGGTGAGCATCGACCGGAGCTCTTGCAGCCGCTGCTTGGTCTGCATGTCAATCGCGTCTTTGATCGTCAGCATCTGCTTCTCGATCACCGTGCTCAGCTCGCCCGCCATGGATTCACGCGCGGCAACGTTCATGGACGCAAGCGTCTCGCGAATATGCGCCAGGCCGAGGTCACGCTCGATATGCTGGCCCAGCTTCTCCAGGAACTCACGGGCGAAGTTTGGAACCTCGAGCCGCGCCATAGCGGCGAGGGCGCGGCGGCGCACGTCGGTATCGGGATGCGTCAGCGCCGACCTCATCAATTGGTTATTGAGCGTCGTCGGCACGCGCACGAGACGTTTCTTCACGCTGTCGGGACTGACGGTGCCGTTCTCCAGGGAGTGCGCCATCGACAGCTGGTGGCTCCACTGCTGAAAGCGCAGCAACAGCGCGCGCACGACGATGATGGAGAGGGTTGCGACAATGAACAGGCGCACGGAGTTGCCCGTCCAGCCGTTGTAAACGATCTGCGCGCTCAGATTTTCCGACAGGTTGACCAGGTTGGCCCAGGCGTTGACCACTGAATTGACGATCGGAATCTCGTTGAGCACGCAGGCGAGATATTCGCCGTACTCGCTGTTGAGCGTTGGTCGGTTGCGCAGGACCACCGCCAGCCCGGTGCGCTCGACCGTTTGGATCAGCGCCGCGACGCCAAAAATGTAGAACAACGTCGAGGACGCCAGGATGGGTACGTTGTTGACGGCGTCGAGCGCCGAGAAGGTCATCTTGTCGGCGGCCAGCGACCCCTCCATGACGCGTTTTTCCTCGTACATGATGCGCAGGCTCGAGGCGATGATGAGGATGTGCACCAGGAGGAACGCCAGAAGCGTCCAGAACAGGGGCCGCGAGCTGAGATCGACGACGGCGAGGTAGAGCACCACGGCGTTGGCCGCGAGCCACAGCGCGACCTTCCACAGAGCGACGTGCCCGGTCTGCGGATCGGGGCGGAAAAACAGGTTCAGCAGGCCGATGAGCGGCCAGCAGACACTCGTCCATACGAGGTCCAACACCCCGAAAAGCGAGGTTGAAACCTTCTCCTGTACCGTCGACATGACGTGCACCCTGTCCCTTTGGCTCCCCAGCGCAAGGCTATCGTAACACGTCGAGGGCGGACAACATGTGGCACCGCCCAGCAGCTTTAACGCGCCCGGGTGTGGCGCCCCGACTGCCCCCAGCCTGGTGGCGCGCCTGCATTGACCTCGGGCCTTGCAGAGGTCTAAGTGCAGCCCAATCTTATGGGCCCTCGGGAGCGCTTTTGCGGCCCGGGTAGGAGGTTGCAATGGCCAATACCCGGCATGCAAAGGTTCTGATCCTGGGGTCGGGACCGGCGGGCTACACGGCCGCCATCTATGCGGCGCGCGCCATGTTGAACCCTTTGCTGATCGAGGGTTCGCAGCCGGGCGGCCAGCTCACCATCACCACGGACGTCGAAAACTACCCGGGCTTCGCCGATGTCATCCAAGGGCCATGGCTCATGGAACAGATGCGCGCCCAGGCGGAGCACGTCGGCACCGAAGTCGTCATGGACCAGATCTCCAATGTCGATTTGAAGCGGCGCCCGTTCGTGCTCAAGGGCGAGTCGGGCGACACCTATACCTGCGACGTGCTGATCATCTGCACCGGTGCGCAGGCGCGCTGGCTGGGCATTCCCTCTGAAGAGAAGTTCAAAGGCCACGGCGTCTCCGCCTGCGCCACCTGCGACGGCTTCTTCTACAAGGGCAAGGATGTCGTGGTCGTCGGCGGTGGCAATACCGCCGTCGAGGAGGCGATCTTCCTGACGAACTTCGCCAAGCGCGTCACCGTCGTGCACCGGCGCGATCACTTCCGCGCCGAGAAGATCCTCCAGGACCGCCTGTTCAAGAACCCGAAGATTGAGGTCATTTGGGATCATTCGGTCGACGAGATCGTCGGCTCGGATAACCCGAAGTCGGTCACCGGCGTGAAGCTCAAGAATACGCACTCGGGCGCCGTAACCGAACGGGCCGCCGACGGCGTGTTCATCGCCATTGGCCACGCGCCGGCGACGCAGTTGTTCAAGGGCCAACTCGAGACGAACCACTCGGGCTATCTGGTGACGCGTCCCGATTCCACCGCGACCGCGACCCCCGGCGTCTACGCCGCCGGCGACGTCAAGGATGAGGTCTACCGCCAGGCGGTGACGGCGGCGGCAATGGGGTGCATGGCGGCGCTCGAAGCCGAGCGCTACTTCGCCACGTTGGAGATCGAAGCGGAGTCCGAGGCGGCGGAATAGTCGGTGGGCTTGCCGGTGACGTTGCTGATGTAGGCAAGGCGTTCCGCCGGAATCATCCTGCGGTCAGGCCTCCTGTTGCAGAGGCACACGGGGCTGCGCCTGCGCGTCACCCTGTTCATGCGTGCGGCGGCACTCTAAGTTGCACCGCAACAAAGTCGTAGTTGTTCGATTAACCAATGCCCGCAGGAGACCAACTTGGAGCGTCTGTTCCGGGTCTCTACGTCGATTTTGCGCGGGCGATGCGGGGTCCGACTATGGACTGGGACAAGCTCAGGATCTTTCATGCGGCCGCCGAGGCGGGCAGCTTCACGCATGCCGGCGACAGCCTGCACATGAGCCAGTCGGCGGTGAGCCGGCAGGTTTCCGCGCTAGAGCGCGATCTCAAGGTCACGCTGTTCCATCGCCATGCGCGCGGCCTCGTGCTCACCGAGCAGGGCGAGCTTCTGCATCGCACGACCTCCGACGTCATCAACAAGCTGCATACCGCCGAGACGCTGCTCTCCGATACGACCTCGAAGCCTTCGGGCGAGCTGCGCATAACGGCGCCCGTCGGCTTCGGTACCATCTGGCTGACGCAGCGCCTGCGCGAGTTCCACGACCTCTACCCCGAGATTCGCATTGAGCTGCATCTCAACGACGAGCAGGTCGACATTGGCATGCGCGCCGCCGACGTCGCCATCTGGACCCGCGAGCCGCCGCAATCCGATCTCATCCGCCGCATGTTGTTCACGAGTCGGGTGCGTGCCTTCGCATCGACCCACTACGTGCGCCGCTTCGGTGCGCCGCAGACGCTCGATGACCTCGACGGTCACAGCATCCTGTCCTACAGCGGGCAGCCGGCCCAGCACCTCACGGCGATCACTTGGCTGGAGACCGCCGGCCGCAACGGCAAAGGCCCGCGTGAGCCCTCGTTCCGCGCCAACAGCGTGGTGGCCCTGCGCTATGCCATCCGAGCCGGAATCGGCATCGGCATGATCCCCGACTACATGACCGACAACGAGGCGGACCTGGTGCCGGTGCTGACGGAGATCGACCCCCCGACGCTACCCATTTTGTTCGTCTACCCGGAGGAGCTCAAGTCCTCCAAAAAGGTGCAGGTGTTGCGCGATTTTCTCGTCGCCCAAGCCCGGCAGTGGAAGTTCTGAGCGATCTGCCGGCCGCGGTCATGGGCCGTCAGGGGCGCCGGGAATTGCAGCCGGCGCGGCGAGACGCTATCTAACGGGCACGCTTTCTTGAGCATCGGCGGCTTAGAAGCACCCAAATCCACCTTCGCATCCCGGGCGGTCCGAGGCGCGAGGGGCGGATGATCGCGCGGCACTCAGCCGGCTTTTTTGCAGCCCTTTCGAAACGAGACACGGCATGACTAAGACACTCTACGACAAGATCTTCGACGATCACGTGGTCGAGCGCCAGGACGACGGTACGTGCCTCCTCTACATCGACCGCCATCTCGTGCACGAGGTGACGAGCCCGCAGGCATTCGAAGGCCTGCGCATGTCGGGCCGCAAGGTGCACGCGCCGGAAAAGACGCTGGCGGTTGTCGACCACAACGTGCCGACTTCGGATCGCAGCAAAGGCATCGCCGATGACGACAGCCGCATCCAGGTCGAGACGCTGGCGACGAACGCGCGCGATTTCGGCGTCGAGTATTACAACGAGCTCGATAGGCGCCAGGGTATCGTCCACGTCATCGGTCCCGAGCAGGGCTTCACGCTGCCCGGCACAACCATCGTTTGCGGCGACAGCCACACCTCGACGCACGGCGCCTTCGGCGCCCTCGCCCATGGCATCGGCACGTCAGAGGTGGAGCACGTGCTCGCCACGCAGACGCTGATCCAGCGCAAGGCGAAGAACATGCGCATCAGCGTCGATGGCGCGCTGCCCAAGGGCGTCACCGCCAAGGACATCATCCTCGCCATCATCGGCGAGATCGGCACCGCCGGCGGCACCGGCCACGTCATCGAGTACGCGGGCGAAGCCATCCGCGCGCTGTCGATGGAAGGCCGCATGACGATCTGCAACATGTCGATCGAAGGCGGCGCGCGGGCCGGCATGATCGCGCCCGACGAAAAGACGTACGAGTTCATCAAGGGCCGCCCGAAGGCGCCCAAGGGTGGCGCGTGGGACATGGCCATGCGCTACTGGGAGACGATGCACTCGGACGCAGGCGCCTTCTTCGACGAGGAAATCAAGCTCGACGCGGCCAAGCTGCCGCCGATCGTCACCTGGGGCACCAGTCCCGAGGACGTCGTGTCGATCGCCGGCGTCGTCCCCGATCCGGCGAAGGTCGAGAACGAGAACAAGCGCATCTCCATGCAGCGCGCGCTCGACTACATGGGGCTGCAGCCGGGAACCAAGATGACCGACGTGCCGCTCGACGTCGTGTGGATCGGCTCATGCACTAACGGGCGTATCGAGGACCTGCGCGCCGTCGCCCAGATCGTCGACGGCAAGAAGATCTCCGAGCGCCTGGCCTACGCGATGATCGTGCCGGGGTCCGGCCTCGTCAAAGCGCAGGCGGAGGCGGAGGGCCTCGACAAGATCTTCAAGGACGCGGGCTTTGAATGGCGCGAGCCGGGCTGCTCGATGTGTCTTGGCATGAACCCGGACCAGCTGAAGCCGCAGCAGCGCTGCGCCTCGACCTCGAACCGCAATTTCGAGGGCCGTCAGGGCCGCCTCGGCCGCACGCACCTGCTGTCGCCGATCATGGCGGCAGCGGCGGCCATCGAAGGCCACTTCGTGGACATCCGTAGCTGGGGCGGCTGACGCCGGGTCAGCGCCGATCTGGGTCCGGCAGGTCCCACCAGGGCCTGCCGCCCTCGTGCCAGGCGTCGGCGCGCGAGGCAC
>CAZOOS010000053.1:0-15742 GCA_964581475.1 uncultured Hyphomicrobium sp. | reverse complement strand
ACGGCTGCATGGGCATTCATTTCTGGCTGCGGCTCTACCCGCCGTACCGCCGCGTTTTTCCGCTGCTCGTGACATTGGCGGTGATCATTCCGCTGGCGGCGCTGGGTGGCTTTGCGGTCGCCGGCAGCAACGTGGCCGCGGCGATTGAAGTGCCGTCGGTGCTGGCCAATCTCAAGCTGCTCACGCGGTGGCCGGACGCGACGTCAGGCGAAATGCTGTCGTGGTTGCGCAATCTGGCGCGCATCGAGTTTGGCGCGGTGTTGACGGTGGTGTTCGGCTGCATCGCTTGGACGTATTTCGCGCGCCTCGCCGGCCCCAAGGTGACGGTCGCCTACACCGCTGGCCCGACCGTCAAGGTGCCGCAAGGTCCGACGCTGCTCGAAATCAGCCGCATGTCGCGCATACCGCACGCCTCCGTTTGCGGCGGTCGGGCCCGTTGCTCCACCTGCCGCGTGCGCATAGAACGCGGCTCGTTTGCACTGCCTTCGCCTGTGTTCCCCGAAAGCGTGACGCTCGGCAGCATAGGCGCGCCGGCGAACGTGCGCCTCGCCTGCCAGATCAGGCCGGAGCACTACCTCGTCGTCACGCGACTGTTGAAGTCCGACAGCACCGGCCCTGACGCCGCAGTGATCGAAGAGGCGGATTCGGCGGGAGTGGAAAAAACGCTGGTCGTGATGTTCGTCGACCTGCGTGATTTCACGCGCCTCTCCGAGAAGCGGTTGCCGTTCGACATCGTTTACGTGCTCAACGAGTTCTTCGGTGTGGTCGGCGCCGCCATCACCGCCCACGGCGGCTGGATCGACAAGTTCCTCGGCGATGGACTGCTCGCCGTGTTCGGCCAGCGTGACGGTGTCGAATCTGGATGCCGGCAGGCGTTGCGCACCGCGCGCGACATCGATCTGGCGCTTGATCGCATCAATGCCCAGCTCGAGGCGGAACTCGGACGTCCACTTGCCGTCGGCATCGGCATCGATGCGGGTCCGTTGCTGCTCGGGCGCATCGGCTACGGCGAAGCCGTCGACTTCACGGTCATCGGCAATCCCGTCAACGTCGCCAGTCGCCTCGAGGCGCTGACCAAGGAGAAGGACGTGCAGCTCATCCTTTCGCGCGAGGTGGCGGCGAAGGCCGGCTGGGAACCGGCCGCGGAGATGACGACGCACGTAGAGGTGCGCGGTGTCGCCGAACCGCTCGAGGTGATCGCCGTCGCGCGCGGACGCGATCTGCCAGCCGGCATCTTGGCGCCGACCGAGGCGGAAAAAGAAAAGCCCGCGGGGTGGACCGCGGGCCTTTGGGGTCGGAGCTAGCGCCGCTGCGCGCTCAGTCCTTGTCGCAGGGGACTGCCACGACCATGTCGACATACGGCACGCGCACCGTGCACTTCTTGCCGTTGCGCTTGACCTTCACCGGGCCGTCGCCGTCGCCCAGCTCGTCCATGATGCGGGCGAGAACCTTGCCGGCATTCTTCTTGCGGCCCTTCGGCTCGTCGCTGGCTTCATCGTCATCGCTTGCCTTGGCCGTCTCCGTCCGCTTCGGCTCGTCGACCTTGGCCGCCTTCGGTTCATCGACGTTCGCCTTCTCGGACTCGGCGACATCGGGCTTGGCCTCGTCGAGCTTAAGCGGCTCGGACTTCGTCGCGGTATCCGTCTTGACAACATCGCTCTTGGCCGTGGCCGGCTTGTCGGCAGCGACCGAAACAGCCGGAGCCGCCGTCGCGGCAGCAGCCGTATCGCCCGACCCGTTGCACTTCTTGAGATCGGCCGGGGCGCGCTTCCACGTATAGGTCTCGCTCAGCCACTTGGTGCCGGCATAGCCGACGACCTTCAGCTTGTCGGCGCTGACGGGCGTCAACTCGACGTCGTACTTGGAGCCATCGTCGGGATTGTAGATCCAGCCGTTGTCCCACTTGTTCTTGCCGACCGATTTAACGTTGCCGATGATCTGCTTGCCGCACTGGTCGGAATTCTTGGCATCCTCGACCCAGGCGACGTGGCCGCACAATTTGCCGTTGCAGTCGGTGATCTCGACGGCACCGCGGCCGGTGTGATCGATCCAAACACCGGTAGCGGAATTTTCCGCGTGTGCCGCGGCGGCCGACATAATCGCTATCGCGAGCGCGGCGCCGTGCAGGGCAATACGATCAATACGCATGGAGCACCTCCCAAAAACTTGTTGGTCTTCACCTATGGAAATGTGCGCCGGTAAGCAAGGCGGCGCACGTTCAATGCGCAATCTGCATGGCTCGCGGGAATGGCGCTGTTCCGCTCGGAACACCGTTTGCACGTTACCGGAGTGTCACTTTTTGACGAAAACACTCGCGCTGAGCACGGCGATAGCGCCCGCTTTTTCTGGTGCATAGTAATGGACATAGCTCAGCGCGTCGTTGCGCTTGTGTGTCCACGCATGCACACGCATGGCGCCTTCTTGCCACGTCTCGTCGGCCGCGCGCCCCATCGTGCGCGTCAATTCGCCCAACAGCGGATCGGGTTGCTTGCTGGGCACCAGCAGCGAGCATGTAGTGTTGGTGGCGTTGGCGAAGGCCGGCGTCTGCTTCTTGAAAGCATCGTCTGGCTTCGACTGCGCGGCGGTGAGGATGAACTGCTCGCCGTGATCGTGGTAGCGCCAGGCGAACAGCTTTTCGGGCGGCACTTGCGGCGCATAGGGCTTGAGATCGTCGCCGGTGAGCTGGTCGAATTCGCCAAAGCCCGCGGCGCGCTCGATGCCGTTGAGATCTGGAAGCTGTTTTAAACACAGAAAGCCGAACAGCCCGATCGTACGCGCGGGGCCCTTTTCCTTCGGGATCGTCTGCGCCGCCGCGACTATCGGCAGGGCGAGGAGGAGGCCGGCAACAACAGCGCGAGGATAAGAGATGCGCATCGGGCGTCTCCTGCTGCGGGTGTCTCAGCGCGCCGCGACCGGTGGCGGCGCCGGCGGCCAAGAGGACGTGTCCTCGGACCACTTGCCGGCAGCGATCATCTTCGCCTGCTCATCGCATGACGGCGGCTTGCGAGGCATGCGCGTCCACACCTCCGACGATCCGAAGATGGGCAACAGCATGTAGCCGGTGACTTTGACCTTGTTGCGGTCGAGCACCTCGGCATAGCCGGAGAAGCTCATGCCGTGGTCGGGAACGTAGACGTTGCCGTCGGCCCACGTTCCGTCCGGCTGTTTCTTGAAGCCGGTGACGACGACGAGGCCGCAGACGAAACGGTTTTGCAGGTTAGGATCGGAGTTGCGGAAGTCGCGCAGCGGGCCGCGATCGGGGCCGCGCGGTTTCTTCAGCCAGGCGACGCGTCCGCAACGGTCCTTGCCGCACGGACCGAATTGCAGAATGACCTCGCCATGTGAATCCATCCAGTAGCCGTCGAGGTTTTCCGCCCGGGCGCCGGCCATGGTCAGGGATGTTGCGGCGGTGATGCTCGCTAGCCAAAGCGCGACAGCCCGCATGTGCGTCTTCGTCCCTCTCTCGACCGGTGACCTCAGGCCACCCTTTTGCACGAACAATGGTCGCCGACAATCTATGCACGCCATGAGGGCGCTTATGCGGCTACTCCTGTGGCCGATACGGCTCCAACTCGTAGCCGCGGGACCAATCTTCCTGGTTGTGCCGGCGGTGGCCATGCGTCTCGTGTGCGCGTGTTTCGTAGCCGAACTGCCTGGCGACGCTGCCGGTTCCGGCCAGGAGCACGAGCACCGTCGCCGCGATAACGGCCACCGACAGCGCCGCTTGCCAGAAGTACGGCCGCGCGCGCAGCACACCGGCGGTCGACGTCAGCTCCTTCATAATGACGTAGCCGCCCATGCCGCGGCGGAACCAGCCCTGCACCTGGCCTTGCTGGCCGAGGTGCTTGGGGACGCGCTTCCAGCCGGCGAACAGATCGCCGATGAACCCGAGCATGGAGCGGAAATCGACGGTGAGTAGACCGGTCTGGTCCTGATAGACGACATCCTCCCCGGCGATGAAGCCGGGGTTGGCGCGGCCGATGGCCTTGCCGGTGAGCTGCGCTGGACGGCCGATGACAGGGGAAGCCGCCGGATTGGTCATCAGAGCGGCGACCGTGGTCGGCTGGGCCGGCGCGGACGGATAGCGCAGCCGCAGCGTGACCAACACGCCGATGGCCGCGGCGGCGGGAACGAGCGGCCAGTCGCCAAGCACGCCGGCGAGCACGGCAAGAGCGAACGGGATGGCGAGGATGCCGAGCTCGCGCCAGAACTGGCTCCACAGGGCGCCCTTGTCGAGGCGCACGCGCAGCGCCGCGGCCTTGAGGTCGTAGTCGGGGAAGGCTTGCGCTTTCTGCTGGGCGATGTCGCCGAGGTGGGCGATGCGCATGCCGGTCAAGGGATGCGTCGAGTTCAGCTCGATGAGACGCGCCCAAGGGTTGTGCGCGTCGAACAGCATCGCCTCGGAGGCGCGCTCGGCGGTCTGCAGGCCGCTGCTTTCCGCCTCGAGCCCCGAATAGCGCGCGTTCTTGACGTCGATGACGCCCATGTGGCGCGTGCTCTGCAAGAGGCTCTGCGTCGCGTCGGTATCCTCCACCTGCACGATGCCATAGGCGATCTTCACCAGCGCTGCCGCCAGGTGGCGCGCCTCGACGCGCTCGGCCGAGAAGGCGTCGGCGAGGTATTCGCGCGTGCGGCTCAGATAATAGAGGAGGTAGATGCCGACGTAATACATGCCGAGCGCGGCGATGCCGACGAGGGCCTGGCCGCCTTTGTTCTTGCCGCCCGAACGGCCAGAGCGGATCGAGGCGGCGTAGACTTGGTAGAGGACCTGCACCAGCGTGCCGGCGGCGGTCATGACGATGAAGTCGCGGTTGACGATGTGGCCGAGCTCATGCGCGACGACGGCGCGCTGCTCGTCCTCGTTCAAGAACTCGAAGATGCCGTCGGTGACGACGATGCGTGCGTTCGAGCGCAACAGGCCGTAGGTGAAAGCGGTAGGGTTGCGATCGGGGATAAGTCCCAGGCTCGGCGCAGTGAAACCGTACTGGTCCGCAACATCGTGCATGAGTGCATGCACCGCTGGAAAGCGCCTCTTCACCTCGGCGTCGTCGAGAAACGTCAGCTTGTTGAACCAGCGAAGCGAGACGTCGCTGATCCACGGGCTGATGAGCCAGATCACGCCGTTGATGATGATGGTCAGCGTGATGGCGAAGCCCAGGTTGACGTTGTCGGTAAAGACAAGCGCTGCCAGGATCACGCCGCACACCATGCCGAGCAGCAGGCCGACGGTAACGAAAGAGGCAAAGAAAAGCCGTGCCATCGCATCCCTCCATGCAATCTGCTGCACCGTAGCCGCGTGGCGTCGGCCGCCCTCCAGGGTCTAAGCAAACGGGCGCCAACCTAGGGCCAATCGCCTCCGTCGGCCAGCAGCGCCGTAACGTAGTCGCCGATGGCGAGCGAGGAGGTAAGGCCCGGGCTCTCTATGCCGTAGAGCGCGACGAGGCCCGGCACGCCGTGCTGATTTTCTGCGTGGATGGCAAAGTCGGCGATCGGCTCGCCCTCGCGGTAGATCTTGGGGCGCACGCCGACGCTGTCGGCATGCAACGCGCCCGCGGGCAGCTCCGGCCAGTATCGACGGATCTCTTCCTCGAAGCGCGCGAGCCGGCGGCCCGCGGCGTCGTCGAAGGCGTAGTCGACGCTGTCGCGCCATTCGATGTCGGGACCGAAGCGGGCGCGGCCCGCCACGTCGAGCGTCAGATGCACGCCGAGCCAGGCGCCGGTCGGCATCGGGTAGACGAGATGCCGAAACGGCACCTTGCCGTCGAGCGCGAAGTAATGCCCGCGTGCGGGGTACGTCACCGGCACGACATATCCGGCGCGATAGTCGAGCATCCGCCCCAGGGTCGTCGCACCGAGGCCGGCGGCCAGCACGAGCCGGCGTGCGGTGAGGACGCCCGTATCGCCGCTGCTCTGCGTTTCGAGGGCAAAAGCGTCGGCCTTGCGCGAGATGCCGACAACCGACGTGTTGAGCACGACTTCGCCGCCGGACGCGGCGATGTGCCCTTCCAGGGCCTGCATCAGCCCGTGGCTGTCGATGATGCCCGTTGACGGCGACAGGTATGCGGCAACGCAGGCGACGTGCGGCTCGAGCGCCCGTACATCGTCGGCGGTGAGGCGGCGCAAATCGGCGACGCCGTTCAGCGCGGCATTGGCGGCGACGGCCTCGAGCTTGCCGACCTCATCCTCGCGTGTGGCGACGAGAAGCTTGCCCCAACGCCGGTGCGCCACGCCGTTCTCGGCGCAGAAGCGATAAAGGAGCTCCTTGCCCGCCATGCACAGCTTGGCGCGCAGGCTGCCGGGCGCGTAATAGATGCCGGCGTGGATGACTTCCGAGCTGCGCGAGCTGGTTTCAGTGCCGACGCGGTCGTGGCGCTCGAGCAACATGACGCTTTGCCCTTTGCGGGCCAACGCGCGCGCAATGGCGAGGCCGACGACGCCGGCGCCGACCACCACCGTTTCAAAGTCCGCGCCCACGCTTAGCCCTCTGCGCCAACATTATGTTCTAGCCGGGTTTTCCACAGGGGAAATGCAATGACTCGCACGCTCGAAATATTTCGAATCCTAATTAGGGTGCCAGGGCCGCGCGCGTCCGAAGTCGTGCCTGGCGAAACGCATGGAGGGTCTGATGGCATTTGTCACTGGCGACGTCGTTGCCGTCTCGGGCGATGAGCTGCCGTACAAGGTGGTCTTCAAGCAGGGCGAAACCGTCCTGACCGAATGGCTGGTGGAATCTAAGGAAGACGGCGAGTTGCAGATTGTTGAGACGCTGAAGAGCCTCATCGACGACGAAGAGGACGAGGAAGGCGACGACGACGATTGAGTATCGCCGGCCTGCTGACGAGGCGGCCACGTGCTCTGGCAGATTTCGTACGCTGGCGGCGACCACTGGTCTGGCCACCGCCGGCGTACGTTCTCCAGCCTGTGGATAACTCTGTTTGCCCGGATCGTTTGGCGCTTGTTTCGTGAACAAACATAGAACAATATGGGTCCATGAGATTTACCTTCCTGCACACCGCCGACTGGCAGATCGGCAAACGGTTCGGGTCCTTTCCGGGGGATAAGCCAGCCATACTGCGCGACCAGCGCCTGCAGGCGGTGGATCGCCTGGCCCTGGCAGCCAACGCCTCGGGGTGCGCGGCAGTTCTCGTGGCCGGCGATGTCTTTGATGCCGAGACGGTGCCAGGCGCCCTGAGCGGGCAGCTGCTGGCGCGTCTCAAGGCCTACCCGGCGCTCACCTGGCACCTCCTCCCCGGCAATCATGATCCCGGGCGCGCCGGCGGCGTGTGGAGTGCGCTCGTCGGTGGCTTGCCGGCCAACGTGCAGGTGCATCTCGAACCTAAACCGGTGGAGCTGGGCGCCGGTGTCGTTCTGCTCCCTGCGCCGCTGATGTCGAAGCGAACCAGCAGCGACCCGACGGGGTGGATGGACGGCGCGCCGACCGCTGCCGGCGCGCTGCGCATCGGCTTGGCACACGGCTCGGTGCAGGGCTTCGGCAGCGCCGGCGAGGCGAACGTGCCGATCGACCCGGCGCGCGTGAAGTCGGCGGGCCTATCCTATTTGGCGCTGGGCGATTGGCACGGCACGACGCGCATCTCCGACCGCGTCTGGTACTCCGGCACGCCCGAGCCTGACGGATTCCGCGACAACGATCCCGGCAACGCCCTGGTCGTGCGTCTCGACGGCGCCGCACCGCCACAGGTCGAGCGGATCGCAACGGCCCACTTCACTTGGTTGGCGCGCGAGGTGAAGATCGACAGCGCGGAAGCGATGGCGCCGGTCGAAGCGGACGTCGCTCGCCTCGGCGCCGGTGCGGCGCGTACGCTGCTGTCGCTGCAACTTGCAGGCACGGTGGCGATGACCGAGCTCGGTTGCATCGAGGAGCGGCTTGGCCAGCTCGCGCCGCAGCTCTTTCACCTTGCGTTCGATACCAGCGGCATCACCGCCTATGCGGATGTCGCCGATCTCGCAGCGCTCGCCTCGCCGTCGCTCGGCGAAATCGCTCAGCGTCTCAAGGCGGCATCCGAGCGGGACGGCGCCGAGGCCGCAATCGCCCAGCGGGCGCTGCGCCGCCTGTTCGCTCTGGCGCGCCAGGCCGAGGCCGAGGTGAGCGCATGAAGATCCGCGCCATTCGCTTGAAAGAGGTCGGGCGCTTCAGCGCCCCGATCGCCATCGAAGGCTTCAGCGGCGGCCTCGATGTTCTCGTCGGGCCGAACGAGTTCGGCAAGTCGACGATCCTCAAGGCCGTCAAGGCGGCTTTGTTCGACCCGCATCGCTCCAAGCACCGCAAGCTGGAGGTGTTGCGTCCCTATGCCGGCGGGGCGCCGCTGATCGAGGTCGATTTCGAGGTTGCGGGCAACCCGTGGCGCATCCGCAAGCAGTTCCTTTCCGCACCCGCGGCCGAGCTGCGCGATCTGCACGCGGGGAGCGTGACGCGCGGCGTTGATGCCGAGGCGCGGCTTGAAGAGTTGCTCGGCGGTGCTGGACGTTTCGCGCTGTTGTGCGTCGACCAGGGTACGCCGCTGGCGTCGATGACGCCGCTCGAGACCGGCGGCGCGGCGTTCATGGCGGCGATCGAGAGCGAAGTTGAGAGCCTTACCGACGGCAGCGCAGCGCGCTTTGTCGGCGAGCGCGTAAAGGCCGAGCTGGCGACGCTGCTCACCAGCCACAATCCGCCGCGTCCGACCGGCTCGCTGAAGACGGCGCTCGACGAGCTCGCCAGTCTCGAGACGCAGAGGGAAGACGCGCAGGCGCGGCTCGGGCGCGCGCAGGCGCGGCTGGACGAGTTGGAGGCGCTGCGTGGCCGGCTGGCGCAATTGGCTGAACCGGATGCCGCGCGGGCGCGCGAGCAGGCAGCCAACGAGGCGCGGCGCGCTTTCGAGGAGGCCCGCGAGGCGCGCGAGAAGGCGAAGATGGCCGAACAGGCGGTCGCCTCGTGCGTAAAGCATCTCGGCGTTTTGAAGCAGGCACTCGACGCCTTCGATCGCCGCGTTGGCGAACGCGCCAAGCTGCAAGGTGCGGTCGACGCCTATGCGCCGCTGCTCGCCGACGCGGAAGCGCGCTCCGGCGGCCTCAAGGCGCGCGTTGTCGAAACCCGTCAGGTACGCGACGCAATGAAGCGAGCGCTCGCCGCCGTGGAGTGCAGCCGGCGCATGCTCGAGCTGTCGGAGCGTCTCGAGGTGGCGCGCCGCGCCCAGGTTGAATGCGCGCGCATGAACGGCGCGCTGTCCGCGAATGCAGTCGAGGGCAAGCTCGTCGACGCGGCCCGGCGCGAGGCGGCAGCTATTGCCGCGCTCGAGGCGCGGCTGTCGGCCGCCGCCCCGCGCGTGTCGCTCAACTACCGGCCGGGCGGCGCCGGCAAGATTAAAGTGGAGGGGCGAGCGCTCACCGACGGCGAGACCATCCACCCGACCCAGCCCGTCGCCCTCGACATTGAAGGTATCGGTACCATCACCATCGCGCCTGGGCAGTCGAACGATGTTGCCTGCGACGAGGCGGCTTTGGCGGCGCATCACGACCAGCTTGCCGCGCTGCTGAAACGCGCGGGCGCCACTAGCCTGGACGAGGCAGAGCGCCTGCATGTCGTCCGCCGCGACATCGAGGGTAAGCTCGTGGAGGCGACGGCGCAGCTCAAGTCATCGGCTCCCGAGGGCATTGAGCGCCTGCAGCGGGCGCACGCCGAGTTGGCGGCGCAGGCGGCCGCGCTCGACGCTCCGGCGACGGCGACGCACGATGAATTGGAGACGCGCGCCCGCGAGCTTGTGGAGACGGTGGGCGCCGCCGAGGAGAACCTCAATCTCGCCGCGCGTGAGGAGCGGGCGGTGAACGATGAGCTGGTGAGTTTGCGCGCGCGCCTCGCCGGTCATGCCGACCAGCTCGAGTGCTTAGTGGCCGAGCTTGGGGCGCCGGAAGTGCAGGCCGCTGCGCGTGACACCAAGGCCGCCGCCGTGAACGAGGCGCAGGCGGCACTCAACACAGCCGTGCGTGAAGGCGCCGCCTGGCGCGAGAAGGCGCCCGCCGACGCGCTTCTTGCCGAGCTGCAGGTCGCTGCGAAAGCGGCCGAGGCCGCGTGCCAGCGCGCCAACGACGAAATAGCCGGCCTGCGCCGCACCGAGGCCGGCCTCGAAGGCGAGCTGCGCGCCGATCGCGACGGAGACGTCGCGGCACGCCTCGAAGAGCTGAATGACCAGTGCGCGGTGGCCCGCTCCCACTGCCGCGAGATGCAGCAGGAAGCCGCGGCCTTGCAGCTTCTGATGCAGGAGCTCGACGCGGCGGCGACGCGCACGCGCGACCGGTTCGCCAGGCCCGTGGTCGAGCGCCTGGCGCCTTATCTGCAACTCATGCTGCCGCAGGCGCGGCTGCTGCTGGCGGACGATCTGTCGCCGCAGGCGCTGGAGCGGGGGGCGGCGATCGAGGAGTTCGGCCGCCTGAGCGGCGGTACGCAGGAGCAGCTCGCGCTCTTGGTGCGCCTCGCCTTCGCGCGGCTGCTGGCGGACACCGGCTCGCCGGCGCCGCTGATCTTAGATGACGCCGTCACGCACACCGACGACGACCGGCTGCGGCGGCTGTTCGCGACGTTGCGGCATGCGGCGCAAAGCCATCAGGTGCTGGTGCTCACCTGCCGCCAGAGCGCCTACGAGGAACTCGGCGGGCACCGCATCGCCGTGCGCACGTGGGAAGACGCGCGCGCCGCGGCGTGAAACGGCAAGGAAAAACCCGGGCGCGCAGGGCGGGCCCGGGCAAATTTTGCGAACGGCGCGTGCGGCGCTCAGCTCAGGTTGGAGGCATGCAGGCCGGGGATGTCCGGCTTGGCTTCGGCGGTGGGGTCGTCCGAGCGGCGTGACTTGCCCTCGAAGAAGGCGCCCTGCTCGATGGCCAGCGCCTGGTGGAAGATGTCGCCCTCGACGTGGCTGGACGATTGCAGCATCACGCGCTTGCCGCGCACCGAGCCCATGACATGGCCGCGAACGACGATCTCCTCGGCGACGATGCCGCCGGTGATGCGCGCCTTTTCGCCGATGACGACGTAGGTGCCCTGAATGTCGCCCTGCACTTCGCCATCAATTTGCACTTCGCCCCTGGAGACGAGGTTGCCGTTGATGGTGAGGTCGGGGCCGATGACGGAGGGGGCGTTGCGGTCCGTGGTGCGGGCGATGCCGAGGCCACGGGCCGAGGCTCCGGGCACCGGGGGCGCGTTCATCGGGGTGAGGCTGGGGCTGACTTTCGGCGGCTCGGAATCGGATCTCTTGAAGTTCGGCAACATAGGCGTGCACCTCTGCTCTGACGCAACGATCGCAACAGGTCGGCTATTGCTACGCAACGGGGATCAGGCGGCATGCTGCCCAAAATCCCCCCCTTCCACCATCTAAGCACAGTTCATGCCGTGGGTCATCGGCCGCTAAGCCGCGCCGCGCACAAATTGTTGGCAACATTGGCGGCTTTCAGCTTAACCTTTCAGCGCACGCGCCGCTTGGAGGACGTCCTCAGCGTGGCCCGGAACGCGCACATTGCGCCAACTGCGCGCGATCTTTCCGTCCTTATCGATCAGGAATGTGGCGCGTTCGACACCCATGTACTTGCGTCCGTACATCGACTTCTCGACCCACACCCCATACGCTTCGGCCGCGCTGCGGGCTTCATCCGCCAGCAGACGAACGCCGAGGTCGTGCTTTTCTTTGAACTTGCGATGACTGGCGGGGCTGTCGGGAGAAATTCCTAGAACGTCGGCGCCGGCTTGCGCGAACTCGCCGGCCATGCGCGTGAAGTCCTTGGCCTCGGCCGTGCAGCCGGACGTGTCGTCCTTCGGGTAGAAGTAAACGACAATCAGGCGTCCCTTGAGGGCCGAGAGTTTGACGGGCGTTCCCGCGGCGTCGGGGAGCTCGAAATCGGGCGCCGACATGCCTTCCTCGAGGATCAAAGCGTGCCTTTCTTTTGTCGCTTTTCCGCGTGCACGTGGCTCACGTCGCACGACAACATTGCCCATTACGCCTGAGGCTTAGCGGCGCAGACTAGGCCGCGCAAGTGCACCTTGGCGTATTGGCTTTTGGCGACGCAGGGGGCCGGCATCGGGCACGTCGGCGAGAGCGTCAGGATGATGCGCATGGGCGCTATTCCTGCGCCTTGAGTTGTTTGCGTCGGGACTCAAGTCTCGAAACTGTCGAGGGGCCGGGATTGCAAACGACCGGAAGACCAAGAAACACGTCCGGCCACCCGACGGCGCGCAACGCGGAGCCGTCGACCCTCAAGCGGCGGGCGAAGACGGCTGCCGTCGCCTGCGATCAGGTCCTGCACGGCGTCGGGCGCTCGGTCTTCATCCTCGCCCCCTTCCTCATGCTGGCACTGCTCATCGCCGGCCTCGGCTACGTGCGCCTGCGCCACGGTCCCGTTTCGCTTAACTTCCTCGTTGAGCCGATCGAGCGGGGCATCAACGCCGAACTGGGCGGCAATGCCGTGCGCATTGACGACGTCGTCGTCAGTTTGTCGGGGACAGGCGGCCTCGAGTTCCGCCTGCAAAACGTGCGCATGCACGAGAAGGACGGCGACGTCGTTGCTTCGGCACCGTTTGCCGCCGTCGAGCTGAGCACCTCCGCCCTCTGGTCGATGCGTGTCGTACCGGCGCGCATCGAGCTCATCGAGCCGCGGCTCTTCCTCTACTATTCCGAGGATGGCGGCCTGGCGATGAGCTTCTCCAAGCCGGTGGCCACCGACCTCAAGCTCGATGACCAGCTGCCGCCGCAGTCGGCGGCACCGGCACCGGTTCCGGCGGCACGCCCGGTGCCGCCCATGGCGCCCTCGGTGGAGGCGGCGGGTCCCGCCAAACGCATCGATCTGGCGCGGGTCATTACCGATATGTCCTCGCGCGCCCGCCAGCGCCTCGACGCCACCTCGTATCTACGCGAGTTCGGCCTGCGCAACGCGACCGTGCTCGTCGACTATGCCGGGCGCACGACCGAATGGCGCGTGCCGAGCCTGAACATCGGCCTCATGCACGCGCGCGCGCGCAGCGTCATCTCGGGGCGCGCCACCCTCGCCGCGGCGGGCGGCAAGCCGTGGCAACTGACATTCGAGATGGATGAATCGGCGCGCGATCGCACCATCGCGCTGAAGACGTCGGTGAACGACCTCGTGCCGCGCACCATCTCCGGCACCGTCCCGCAGCTCAGCCTCCTGCAAGCGCTCGACCTCCCGGTGGATGGCATCGCCAACATGGAGCTGACCAGCGACGGCGACGTGCGCTCGGCGACGCTCAATCTCGGCATCGGGCATGGCAGCCTGCGGCTGCCGGCGCTTCCCGAAGCGCCGCTGGAGGTGGACGGCGGCTCGCTGAATATCGCCTACGACGGTGTTGCCGAGAGAATAACCCTGGCGCCCTCGACGCTGAGCTGGCGCGGCAGCCGCATCACCATGGCCGGAGGCGCCGCCCAGGAAAAGGGCGAGGACGAGCATCCCGCCTGGGCATACGACCTGCGCGCCAGCCAGGGCAGCTTTGCCGCCGAAGAGTTCAATGTGCCCGCGGTGGCGCTCGACGATTGGCACGCCAGCGGTCGCGTGCTCCCGCACCGTGGCGCCATCGAGTTGACCGAGTTCAAGCTGCGCGCCGGCGGCGCCGAAATCTCGCTATCGGGCGATCTGGTCGCCGGCGCGCAACCCGCCAGCACGCGCCTCGAGGGCACGCTCAGCCCCATGTCGCTCAACACGTTGAAGGCCCTGTGGCCAAAGGCCATCGCCCCGGGTGCCCGCGAATGGGTCGGTGAGCGCGTCAGTCGTGGCTCCATACTCGGTGGCAAGTTTCGTTTCCTGAGCGGCGAACACATGGCCCCGGACCAGGGCGTCGGCGCCCAGGAGCATCAGTTGTCGTTCCTCATGGACGCGGCCGATATCGAGATGCAGGTGATCGACGATCTGCCGCCGATATCCGTGCCGCGTGCCACCACGCGCATTGAGAACGACGGCCTGGAGGTCACCATCGCCGACGCGGCCATCATGCTCGCAGCCGATCGGCAGGTACCGTTGAAGGAAGGCCGCTTCACCGCCGTCGACATCATGAGCGAGGTCCCCATCGGCGAGATCGTCTTCGCTTCGCAGCCGACCCTCGGCAACGTCATCGAGCTACTGGAGCGGTCGCCGCTGACGATCCTCGATGAGACGGGGCTGCCGCGCGAGGGTATCGAAGGCAAGGTGGACGCCAAGTTCAAGATCGGCCTGCCGCTGCTTGCCGAGCTGCCGGCGAGTTCGGTAAAGGTCGAAGCCAAAGCAAAGATCACCGATGGCCGCGTCAAGCAGTTCCTTGGCGCCTACCAGGTGCAGGGCGCCACCTTCGATCTCGACATCTCGGAAAAGGCGGCCGGCGCCAACGGCCAGATGCTGGTCAACGGCGTGCTCGCCAAGCTGAGCTGGCAGCGCATCTTCGATGCGCCGCTCGACAAGCAGCCGCCGATACGCCTGACGGCGACGCTCGACAACACCGACCGCAGCCAGCTCGGCCTCGACGTCAATCATATCGTGCAGGGAGAGGTGCCGATCGAGGTGACCGTCGGCCGTGACGCCCAGGATCAGCAGACCGTGCGCCTGCACGCGGACCTGACGAACGCCGACCTTTCCATTGTCGGTGTCGCCTGGCGCAAGCCACCCGGGCGTACGGCGACGCTCCAATGCGACATCGCCAAAGGCAAGACGCACAAGACCGAGCTGCAGAATCTCAAGGTGGCCGGCGACGACATTGCCATCGAGGGCTGGGCGGCGATCGACGGCGAAAACCGCCTGCGGGAATTCTACTTCCCCGACTTCTCCCTCAACGTCATCACCCGCATGGAAGTGCAGGGCACGCTCGACAAGAACGACATCTGGAAGGTGAAGGTGCGCGGCCCCACGTTCGACGGGCGCGACTACTTCCGCTCGCTGTTCTCGCTCGGTCAGCTCACCGAGAATGCGCCGAAGCAGAAGAACCCGCGCGACGGCATCGACCTCGACGCCGAGATCGGCACCGTCATCGGGCATTCGGAGGTGTCGGCGCGCGGCGTGAAAATGAAGCTCTCCAAGCGCGGCGACAAGCTGACGGCCCTCGACGTGCGCGGCGCGCTCGACGGCGGCGGCAAGCCGCTCGCCGTGGTGCTGCGCCAGGATGCGGGTCAGCCGCGCAAGCTGTTTGCCGATTCGACCGATGCCGGGCAGGCGTTCAAGTTCATCGACTTCTATCCGAACATTCAAGGCGGACGCGTGCGTCTTGAGGTCAATCTCGAGGGCAAAGGCGCTGCGGAGAAGACCGGCATTCTGTGGGTGGAGGATTTCCGCATCCTCGGTGACCCCATCGTCTCCGAGGTGTTCGGCAGCGCCGATGACGGGCGCCCAGCCATCGACGGCGCCGTTTCCCGCCCCAGCAAGGGCAAGCAAGTGACGCGCGAAGTCTTCGATTTCACGCTCATGCGCGTGCCGTTCTCCGTCGGCTACGGGCAGTTCGTTATGGACGAAGGCTCTTCTCTGCGCGGTCCGATGCTCGGCGTCTCCATGAGTGGCACGGTCGACTTCAAGATGCGGCGCATGAACCTTGGTGGGACCTATGTGCCGCTGCAGGGGCTCAGTGCCGGGTTGTGCGAGATCCCGCTGTTTGGTCCGATGATCGTCGGTCCCAAGTGCGAGGGCTTGAGCGGCATGACGTTCGCTATTCAAGGCTCGATGGATCGCCCGCAGGTACTCGTCAACCCGCTGGCCATGTTGGCTCCGGGCTTCTTGCGCGAAATCTTCCAGA
>CAZOOS010000052.1:0-15791 GCA_964581475.1 uncultured Hyphomicrobium sp. | reverse complement strand
TCGCGCCGGCGCCCCTGCCGGTCGTGCGTCGACAGCTTGGGCGTGTGCTCGTTGGCGAGGCGCCCGCGCTCGAGGGCCTCGGCGCTGCCGGCAACCTGCCCGAAGAGGCCGAGCGCGCCGGAAGCCGCGCCGCCGCCCTCCCGCTCCACCGCGTCAATGAGCGCGACGTCGGACGTGAAAAGATTCACATCCTCGAACGGAGGCGGCTGGTTGAACACCTCGTGCGTGGGGAATCGCGTGCTCATGGGCCCAGTTTAGCGCCTTGCAGGGGTCAAACGCGCTACCAAGCCTTAACGAATTCCCCAGCTGTTGCGCGCTTCCGGGCGTGATCGTGGGTTGCCCCTTGGCAAGACTCTCCCTATACAAACGCCTTTAATGACCAATGCAGCTGCCAAAGTCGAGGCGCTCCACTTTCCGCATCGCCATCTCCTCACCGTCGAGGGGCTCGCAGCGGCAGAAATCGATTTTCTGCTCGATCTGGCGGACAAGGCGGCCGACGACAATCGCCAAGCCGGCAAGCGCCGTGATCTGCTGCGCGGCCGCACCCTGATAAATCTCTTCTTCGAAGCCTCGACGCGCACGCAGTCCTCGTTCGAGATGGCGGCCAAGCGCCTCGGCGCCGACGTCATGAACATGAACGTCTCGACCTCCTCGGTGCAGAAGGGCGAGACGCTGATCGACACGGCGATGACGCTCAACGCCATGCGCCCCGACATCATCGTCGTGCGCCACCACGCGGCGGGCGCGGTGGAACTGTTGGCGCAGAAGATCGACTGCTCGGTGATCAACGCCGGCGACGGCTCGCACCAGCATCCGACACAGGCGCTGCTCGACGCGCTCACCATCCGCCGCGCCAAGGGCCGCATCGCCGGGTTGACCGTCGCCATCTGCGGCGACATCCTGCACAGCCGCGTCGCCCGCTCCAACATCATCGTGCTCAACACGCTGGGCGCGCGCGTGCGCATCGCCGCGCCATCGACGCTGCTGCCGGCCGCCCCCGAGCGCCTCGGCGCCGAGGTGTTCACCGACATGTGGAAGGCGGTCGAAGGCGCCGACGTCGTCATGATGCTGCGCCTGCAGCGCGAGCGCATGGAGGGCTCCTACGTGCCCTCGACGCGCGAGTACTTCCACTTCTTCGGTCTCGACCAGGAGAAGCTGGCGCGTGCCAAGCCGGATGCCATCGTCATGCACCCCGGGCCGATGAACCGCGGCGTCGAGATCGCCTCCACCGTCGCCGACCATTCCTCGAGCGTCATCCGCGATCAGGTGGAGATGGGCGTCGCCGTGCGCATGGCGGTCCTCGAGGCGCTGGCCCGCAACCTGCCGAAACGATGAACGCACAGACCACCACCACCAAGCGCGCCCCGCGCGAGGCCAAAGCCCCGCCGGCGACTGCATTCATTAACGCGCGCATCATCGATCCGGCATCCAACCGCGACGAGCCGGGCGGCCTCGTCGTGCGCGAAGGCCTCATCGCCGACGTCGGCCCGCATCTGCGCCGCAACGCGCCCGACGGCATCACCGTCATCGACTGCAAGGGGCACGTCCTCGCCCCGGGGCTCATCGATGCGCAGGTGTTCACCGGCGAGCCCGGCTTTGAGCATCGCGAGACTCTGAAGACCGCCAGCCACGCCGCCGCCGCCGGCGGCGTCACCACCATGGTGGTGATGCCGGAGACCAATCCGGTCATCGATCAGGTGGCGCTCGTCGATTTCATCCAGCGGCGCGCGCGCGACAACGCCATCGTGCACGTGCACACCATGGCGGCGATGACCAAGGGCCTCAAGGGCGAGGAGATGACCGAGATCGGCCTCTTGAAGCGGGCTGGCGCCGTCGCCTTCTCCAACGGCAAGACGTCCGTCGCCAACACGCGCGTGATGCGCAACGTGCTGCTCTACGCCAAAGACTTCGGCGCCCTCATCGTGCACCACACCGAGGATCCGTATCTCGCCTCCAGCGGCTCGATGAACTCGGGCGAGGTGGCCGCCCGCCTCGGCCTGCCCGGCGTGCCGAAAGCGTCCGAGACCATCATGCTGGAGCGCGACGTGCGCCTCGTCGAGATGACGCGCGGGCGCTATCACGCGGCGACGATAAGCTGCGCCGACAGCCTCGAGGTGATCCGCAACGCCAAGGCGCGCAAGCTGCCGGTGACGTGCGGCGTGTCGATCAATCACCTAACGCTGAACGAGAACGACATCGGCCCCTACCGCACCTTCTTCAAGATGCGCCCGCCCCTGCGCTCGGACGACGACCGCGCGGCTATGATCCGCGGCGTGGCCTCGGGCGACATCGACATCATTGTGTCGAGCCACGATCCGCAGGATGCCGACGACAAGCGCCGCCCCTTCGCCGAAGCGACCGACGGCGCCGTCGGCCTCGAGACGCTGCTGGCGGCCGCGCTGCGACTGCACCATTCGGGCGAACTGCCGCTGCTGACCATCCTGCGCGCGCTGACCATCAACCCGGCCAAGCTGCTCGGCCTGCACTCCGGCAAGCTGACCAAGGGCGCCATCGCCGACATCATCCTCTTCGATCCCGGCGAGCCGTGGGTGGTGAACAAGGACGCGCTGCGCTCACGCTCCAAGAACACCCCGTTCGACGAGAGCAAGATGCAGGGGCGGGTGCTGCGCACTCTGGTTGCAGGCGAAACTGTCTACCAGTACCCTGGCGCCGAGCGGAGCTGATTTCCGCCAGGGGTGACGGCGCGCGGCCATGGACGTCTTCTTCAATGCTTATACGCTGGCTGCGGTGGCCGTCGGCTATCTGCTGGGCTCGCTCCCCTTCGGCTATCTGCTGACGCGTGCCGCCGGGCTCGGCGACGTGCGCAACGTCGGCTCCGGCAACATCGGCGCCACCAACGTGCTGCGCACTGGCCACAAGGGTCTCGCGGCGCTGACGCTGCTGCTCGATGCGCTGAAGGGCACCGCGGCCGTGCTCATCGGGCACTGGATCGGTGCCCACGGCGGCGTCGCCATCCTGGCTTCTTTGCTCGCCGGCCTCGCCGCCTTCCTCGGGCACGTCTTTCCGGTGTGGCTCGGTTTTCGCGGCGGCAAGGGCGTCGCCACCTACATTGGCATCCTGCTCGGCGTCGACTGGCGCACCGCCGTCGGCTTCTGCGCCGTCTGGCTGCTGGTCGCCGCCTTGACGCGCTATTCCTCGCTGTCGGCGCTCATCGCCGCGGTCATCGCGCCGGTCGGCCTGTTCGTCATGGGCGATCATCCGACCGCACTCCTGGCCGCGCTCCTGTCGGCGCTGCTCATCTACAAGCACCGCGCCAACATCCGCCGTCTCGCGTCCGGTGAGGAGCCGAGGATCGGTGCCAAAGCGTGATCCAGCGCCGGCTGCCCAGCTCAACGATGCCGAGCGCGTCGCGGCGCTGCGGCTCGCCCGCTCCGAGAACGTCGGTCCCGTCACCTTTCGCGAGCTGCTGAAGCACTACGGCTCGGCGGCGGCGGCGCTCGCCGCTCTGCCGCAGCTGTCGCAGCGCGGCGGCTTTCGCCGGCCCATCCGCGTCTGCCCCCTCGACGAGGCGGAAGCGGAGTTCGGGCGCGCACAGCGCGCCGGCGCGCAGCTCGTGTTCGTCGGCGAGGCGCAGTACCCGGCGGCGCTGGCGGCGCTCGAGGCGCCGCCGCCGGTCCTCTACGCCAAGGGTGATATCGCCCTCATGCAGCGGCCGACCATCGCCATCGTCGGGGCGCGTCAGTGCTCGGCCGCCGGCGCCAAGCTGGCGCGTCAGTTCGCGCACGAGATCGGCCGCGCCGGCTTCGTCATCGCCTCGGGCCTGGCGCGGGGCGTCGACGGCATGGCGCACCAGGCGGCGATGGACACCGGCACCATCGCCGTGCTCGCCGGAGGGCTCGACAACATCTATCCGCCCGAGCACGAGGAGCTGCAGCGCCTGATCGGCGAGCACGGCTGCCTCGTCAGCGAAATGCCCTTCGGCTTCTCCCCGCGCGGCCAGGACTTCCCGCGGCGCAATCGCATCGTCTCCGGCCTGTCGCTGGGCGTGCTCATCGTCGAGGCAGCGCGGCGCTCGGGCAGTCTCGTCACCGCGCGCCTGGCCGCCGAGCAGGGGCGCGAAGTGTTCGCCGTTCCCGGCCATCCCCTCGATCCGCGCGCCGAGGGCACCAACAAGCTGCTGAAGTCGGGAGCGACGCTGGTGACGGAGCCGGAGGACCTCTTGTCAGCGCTGACACCGCTGACACGCGCGCCCCTACGGCAGTTGCGCGAGGATCCCGAACCGCCGGCCGTGGCGTCATCGCCGCTGTCGCACAGCGACCGCGAGCGCATCGTCGCCGCGCTCGGGCCGGCGCCGATCGACATCGACAGCCTCGTGCGCGGCACCGGCCTCAGCATCCGCAGCGTGCAGATCGTGCTGGTGGAGCTGGCGCTCGCCGGACGCATCGAGCGGCACGGCGGCGGCCTCGTCTCCCTGGCACCCGCGCCCTGATCTCAGCGCCGCGTATGGTCGCTCTGGATGCGCGCTTCGGTGAGGGCTGCGGCCAGAATGGCCGACAGCGTCTGCTGCCCCGACCTGTCGGCCAGATGCTTCAGCTCGACGATGAGTTCGCACAGGTAATTCAGGGTCTGGGCGCTGCCGGCAGCGGTGGGCGCAGCTTCGCCGTTGCTATCGTGCGGGCCTGCCATTTGAGCGTGCGTCCCCGGCTACAGAACAACTTTAAGTAGTGGTAAATATCAGAGCATTGTCCGGTTGACAAACCCAGCACATTAACTACGATCAACCCACAACTTAAACGGGAGAGTGGGTCGTGCCGGCCGAAGTGAGCGTCTCCGCCATGTATCGCTTCTTGGATGCTAAAGGGCTGCGAAGGGTGTGCGCTCAGTGCGGCCAAGAGGAGTTCAACGTGCATGACGAGAAGAGCACCAATAACAGGCCCGCGCTCCTGGCGCCGCGTTTCCCCGGTACCGAACTACGAGACGCTGGACTAGCTGAAGTAGTCTACCTGTGGTGTCGGAATTGCGGGTTTGCGCAGTTCTATAATCGAAAGGTTGTGACGGAGTGGCTAGCGGCCAACCCGACACACTGATGCCGTTCGTGCAGTCGCCGTCGATTAGTCGCATATCGATTGCTCCAAGCGTCGGCTGGTAGGAGGGGAGAATGTTTGACCGGTACTCTAAATTCATCCTGACAGTGATCGCTGCGGCGCTCGTAACCATCGCTGTTCAGCACACAAGCTCCGGAGCGCTCGCGCTAGGAGAGGGCTGCGGCAACAGCCATGTGAGCCCGTGCTATGTGAAAGGCGCTGATGTGCGCGGGCTTCGTGTGGTCGTAGACAACTGACTACTTAGCCAGCTTCTTCGTCTTCCGCTTCTTCACTGACTTAGGCGGCGGGGCGGATGCGACCTTCTTGAGCGTGCGGTCAAATACATCGACGCTGTCATCGCAACCAAGCTCGCGCGCCTTCTCAACAAAGAGCTTGGACTGGTGAGCTTCGCGTTTGCTAGGTTTGCGCATGCGTTGCCGTCTTTACATCGATGAGGTTGGGAATGGCGACCTCAGCGGCGCCAAGAATGACGACAACATTCGCTACCTGTCGCTAACTGGCATCATCACTACGCGACGCAATCATGATGCCTTCATGCAGCCGAGACTTGACGCACTCAAGACTGAATTTTTCGGTCACGGCGTATCAACGCCAGTCATCCTGCATCGCCGCGACATCACCAACCGCAAAGGCCCTTTCAGTGTGCTCAAGGATCCCTCTCTCAGGGCTCAGTGGGACGCCAGGATTATGGCGTACCTTGCGGAGCAGTCGTACATCGCAATTACAGTGATAATCGATAAACGGGAGCATCTGCGCCGCTACACGGTTTGGCACTATGACCCCTACCACTACTGTATGCATTGCCTGATCGAACGCTATGTGAGCTGGCTAAATCGCAATGGCTTTACAGGCGATGCGGTCATTGAGGCGCGCGGCAAGTTCCCCGACAAGCGGCTTAAGAAATCGTACCGAAATGTTTATGAGAACGGCACCGACTGGCAGGCGCCCAAGCTGGCGCAGAAGGCGCTAACGACGCGCGAACTGAAGTTCTACACAAAGAAGGACAACTGCGCCGGGCTCCAAGTCGCAGACCTCATCGCCCATCCTAGTTCCAGGGCGATGAGGCATGCGCGCGATGGAATGGAGCCTCCTGCTGATTTCGGTCGCCGAATTGCAGACTTACTCGAAAGTTCCAAACTCGCACGCAACCCTCGCAACGGCACCATCTACGGCTACGGCCGCAAATGGCTTCCCGCATAAAGCGGGACCGTAGCCTAAAGCTACGGTCGAACGCCATCCGGCGTTCTCCCTTCGTGGGGACTCGCGTCCTGACCACGAATTGCCTTCTACCTAGGTGATTTGCCCAGGTATGTCTAGATGTTCTCTACTTGTTCTTGGTTAGATGACTGTCGATAAGTCAGCCTCTTACCCTGAATGCCCCGCAAGGCAGCGTCCGTCCGAGTGCTGTCTTCAACACCGAGTGCCGAGCGATTGTTGTAGCGGAAATCGAACTCGGCCAGATAGCGGTGGAGATGTTTCTCCGAACAGTGCTGATACACCCCGCGCATGCCGCGCTTGAAGACGGAGAAGTAGCTTTCGACGGTGTTCGAATGCACCTCGCCGCGTACCCATTCCTCTTGGGCGTGGCTCACGCTCTGGTGGTCATAGCCCATGCGGCGCAGCGGCTTGTAGTAAGCCGCCTCGTCAGTCGCGACCTTTGCCTCGTGGGCGATGTTCTCGCGCACAACGGGGATGATCGAGGCGCTGTCGGCGCGTTCAACGTGGAAGCTGCGCGCTTCGCCGCCGCGCTCGACAAGGGTCAGCACGACGTTCTTATGCTGATAGCCACCCTTCATCTTGGGAAACTTGTTTTTGCCGGTGAAGGTCTCATCCACCTCCACAACATTTCCGCTCCCGCCCATCGGTGCCAACGCGCCCGAGCGCATCGCCTCACGAATGCGGTGGCTCATGAACCACGCCGCCTCGTAGGTGATCTCCAGCACGCGATGGAGCTGGTGCGAGCTGATACCTTTCTTCGACGAGCACAGCAGGAACACTGCCTGTAGCCACTTGTGCAATGGGATGTGACTGCTTTCGAAAACAGTGCCGACGCGCACGGTGAACTGCTGGCGGCAGTGACCGCACTTCTTGAGGCCGTGGCGCTCGACGCCTTCCGGGTTCTTCTTGCTCGGCTTGGTGCGGACGCCCTTCAAGGCATAGACGCGATCCACGCCGCCGCAGTGCGGGCAGACCGGGCCATCGGGCCAAAGGACGTTTTCCAGCTTGGCAAAGGCCGCCGACTCATCGTGAAAGTGTGCGGCATTCAAAATCGACATGACACCCCTCCGTCTCTACCTAGAGATGTACATAAGGGGCTTGGGTTTGTCAAGCCGATAATGCCCAAATATCATTCACAACCCCTGATCGCAATAGGCGGTCAATACGCGGTTTGCGGGAGGCCGGTTTGACACCGCCACATTCCTCTCCCATGTTCCCCCGCCGAAACGCACACCGGGAATAATGTCCGGACGCCGCGGGCCGAGGGCGGCTCAAGGCCCTTTGCGGGCCTCCTGTCGAGCGGCGCCAGCCTGAAAGTCCATAGATGAACGTCGTAATCGTCGAATCGGCGGCCAAAGCCAAGACCATCAACAAGTACCTGGGCAGCGGTTACAAGGTCATCGCCTCCTTCGGCCACGTGCGCGATCTGCCGGCCAAGAACGGTTCGGTGGAGCCCGACAAAGACTTCGAGATGCACTGGGACGTCGACCCTAAGTCTCAGAAAATCATGAAGGAAATTGCGGACGCGGTCAAAAAGGCCGACAAGCTGATCCTCGCCACCGACCCTGATCGGGAAGGCGAGGCCATCTCCTGGCACATCCTGCAGATCCTCGAGCAGAAGAAGGCGCTGAAAAAGGAGACGACGGTCGAGCGCGTCGCCTTCAACGCCGTCACCAAGCAGGCCATCCTCACCGCCCTGAGCGAGCCCCGGCAGATCGACGGGCCGCTCGTATCCGCCTACCTCGCCCGCCGCGCGCTCGACTACCTCGTCGGCTTCACCCTGTCGCCGGTGCTGTGGCGCAAGCTGCCCGGCGCCCGCTCGGCAGGGCGCGTGCAGTCCGTCGCCTTGCGCCTCGTCTGCGACCGCGAGGCCGAGATCGAAGCCTTCCGCACCGACGAGTACTGGACCATCGACGCCGTGATGGCGACCGGCAAGGGCGAGGAGTTCCCCGCCCGCCTCAACGCCATCAACGGCACCAACCTCAAAAAACTCGACATCAAGACGGGCGAAGAAGCCCACGCCATCAAGGCGGCCATCGAGAAGGGCGACTTTCGCATCGTCTCGGTCGACAAAAAGGGCGTCAAGCGCAACCCGTACGCGCCGTTCGCCACCTCGACGCTGCAGATGGATGCCTCGCGCAAGCTCGGTTTCTCGGCCAAGCAGACGATGCAGGTCGCCCAGCGCCTCTATGAGGGCGTCGATATCGGCGGCGAGACCGTCGGCCTCATCACCTACATGCGAACCGACGGCGTCACCATCGTGCCGGAGGCGATCAGCGCCATTCGCGGGCTGATCGCGCGCGAATACTCGCAGCGGTTCGTCGCCCCCTTCATCCGCGAATACAAGACCAAGGCGAAGAACGCCCAGGAAGCGCACGAAGCCATTCGTCCCACCGAAGTGTCGCGCAAGCCCTCGGACGTCGCCAAGTACCTCGATAAGGATCAGGCGCGGCTCTATGAGCTGATCTGGAAGCGCGCCGTAGCCAGCCAGATGGCTTCGGCCGAGGTCGAGCAGACGACGGCCGACATCGAGGTGAAGGGCCGCGACGGCAAGACGTACACGCTGCGCGCCACCGGCTCGGTCATCCAGTTCGAAGGCTTCCTCAAGGTCTACGAGGAAGGTCGCGACGAGCGCCTGCACGCCGCCAAGGGCAAGGACGACGTGACGCCCGACGAGGACGACGCCAGCCGCCGCCTGCCGGCGCTCAACCAGGGCGACAAGGTCACCGACCGTTCGATCGAAGCCGAGCAGCACTTCACGCAGCCGCCACCGCGCTTCTCGGAAGCGACGCTGGTCAAGAAGATGGAAGAGCTCGGCATCGGCCGGCCGTCGACGTACGCCTCGACGCTTGCCGTGCTGCAGGAGCGCCAGTACGTGCGCGTCGACAAGAAGCGCCTGATCCCGGAGGACAAAGGGCGGCTGGTCATCGCCTTCCTCGAAGGCTTCTTCAAGCGCTACGTCGAGTACGACTTCACCGCCGATCTCGAGGACAAGCTCGACCTTATCTCCGACGGCAAGCTCGCCTGGAAGGACGTGCTGCGCGATTTCTGGCGCGAGTTCACCGGCTCCGTCGAGGAAATCAAGGACCTGCGCGTCGGCGAGGTGCTGGAAGCCCTCAACGAGATCTTAGGCCCGCACATCTTTCCCCCGCGCGAGGACGGCTCGGACCCGCGCTCGTGTCCATCGTGCAAGGCCGGCCGCCTCAGCCTCAAGATTTCCGGCAAGTACGGCGCCTTCATCGGCTGCGGCAACTACCCCGAGTGCCGCTATACGCGCCAGCTCAGCGACGTCGGCAGCGGTGACGGCGAGGCCGTCAACCCCGACGGCAAGCAGCTTGGCTTCGACCCCGAGAGCGGCCTTGCGGTGACGCTGCGTACCGGCCGCTTCGGGCCGTATCTGCAGCTCGGCGAGGGCTCCGAGGACGAGAAGCCGAAGCGCTCGAGCCTGCCGAAGGGCGTCGACGCCGGTTCCGTCGATCTGGAGTACGCGCTGAAGCTATTGTCGCTACCCCGCGAGGTCGGCCTGCATCCGGAGACGGGCAAGGCGATCACCGCCGGCCTCGGCCGCTACGGACCGTTCGTGCTGCACGATGGCATGTACGCCAACGTCGAAGGCATCGAGGAAGTATTCAGCGTCGGTCTCAACCGCGCCGTGGCCCTGCTCGCTGAAAAAGCGGCCGGCAACAAGAGCCGCTTCCAACGCAACAAGCCGGCGGTGCTCAAGGATCTCGGCGAGCATCCCGACGGCGGCGGCAAGATCGAGGTGCTGTCGGGACGCTATGGCCCCTACGTGAAGCACGGCGCCGTCAACGCGACGATCCCCAACGGCAAGGATCCGGCGGCGATCAGCGTCGCCGAGGCGGTGGAACTCATCGCCGCGCGCGCCGCCAAGGGCCCGTCGAAAAAGAAGAAGTCTGTGCGCAAAGCGGCGGGCGAGGCCAAGCCGGCGGCAAAAAGTGCAAAGTCGGGCAAGGCTGCGGCCGGCAAGCCCGCCAAGGGCCGTTCCGCCAAGAAGCCGGAGACGGCCGACGCCGAGACCTAAGCGCTCCATGACCCTCCGCCAGGCACGCTGACATGCCACGCAGACCGAAGGGCAACCAGAGAGGCGGCCCACCCAAGCGTGACGGGCTGCCCGGCCGCGACGAGATCCTCGAATTCATCAAGACGTCGCCGACCAAGGTCGGCAAGCGCGAGATCGCACGCGCCTTCGGCGTGCGCGGCGGCCAGCGCGTCGACTTCAACCGCCTGCTCGCGAGCATGACCGAGGAAGGCACGCTGTCGGGCGACCGCAAGAGCCTGCACAAGAAGGGCGGGCTGCCTCCGGTCGCGGTGCTCGAGGTGACGGGGCGCGACGACGACGGCGACCTCATCGCCAAGCCTGCCGTGTGGGAGGAAAAGGGCGAGCGACCCGAAGTTCTCATCGCGCTCGGCAAGGCGCGCGGGCCGGAGGTCGACATCGAGGCGAGCATTGGCGTCGGCGACAGTGTGCTCGCGCGCATCAGCGAGATCGACGATCCCAGCGCCGGCTATCGCTTCGAAGCCTTCCCGATCAAGCGGCTGCCGCGCGAGAAGCGGCGCCTCATCGGCATCTTCCGCGCGCATCGCAACGGCGGCGGCAGCATCGAGCCGGTCGACCGCAAGCAGCTGCGCTCCTGGTCGATCGCCAAGGGCGACGAAGGCCCGGCGAAGGACGGTGATCTCGTGCGCTTCGATCTCGCCAAGAAGGGACGCTTCAACGTCCCGCAGGCGCGCGTGCTGGAATCGATCGGCAATCCGGACGATCAGCGGCAGATCAGCCTCATCGCCGTGCACAGCCATGGCATCCCCGACGACTTCCCCGAGAGCGTCATCCGCGAGAGCGAGGCGCTGGCCGAGCCGACGCTCTCCGGCCGCACCGATCTGCGCCAAGTCCCCCTCGTCACCATCGATCCGCCCGACGCGCGCGACCACGACGACGCCGTCTATGCCGAGCCGGACACCGACCCCGCCAACCCCGAGGGCTGGATCGTGCTCGTTGCCATCGCCGACGTGGCGCACTTCGTCCGCCCCGACAGCAAGCTCGACCGCGAGGCGCAACTGCGCGGCAACTCGGTGTACTTCCCCGACCGCGTCGTGCCGATGCTGCCGGAGCGCATCTCCAACAACCTGTGCTCGTTGCGCGAAGGCGAGAACCGCGCCTGCCTCGTCGTGCGCATGATCTTCGACAAGGACGGCAACAAACGCAGCCACGTCTTCATGCGCGCCATGATGCGCTCGGCGGCCAAGCTCAGCTACCAGGAGGCGCAGGCCGCCATCGACGGCCAGCCATCCGACAAAGCCGGCCCACTGCTCGAACGCGTGCTGAGGCCGCTATGGGCCGCGTATGCCGCAGTGGCCGCGGCGCGCGACAAACGCGCCCCGCTCGACCTCGACCTTCCCGAACGCAAGATCCTACTCGACGAGAAGGGCCGCGTCGCCAAGGTGGTGACGCCCGAGCGGCTCGCGGCGCACCGGCTGATCGAAGAGTTCATGATCCAGGCCAACGTCGCCGCGGCGGAGACGCTGGAGCAGAAGCACACGCCGGTCGTCTACCGCATCCACGACCAGCCCTCGAAGGAGAAGCTGTCGAGCCTGCGCGACTTCCTCGACACGCTCGGCATGAAGCTGCCGCAGGCCTCGACCTTGAAGCCGGGACACTTCAACGGCATCCTCGCCCGCGCCAAGACGCTGCCCGTCGCCGACCTCGTCAACGAGGTGGTGCTGCGCAGCCAGAGCCAGGCCGAATACAACATCGACAACATCGGCCACTTCGGCTTGAACCTGAGCCGCTATGCGCACTTCACCTCGCCCATCCGCCGCTATGCCGACCTCGCCGTGCATCGGGCGCTCGTCAAGGCCATGCGCCTCGGCGATGGCGGCCTGGAAGAGCGCGAGATCGGCCGGTTGAGAGAGGTGGCGCAACAGATTTCCGATGCCGAACGCCGCGCCATGGCAGCCGAGCGCGAAACCGTCGATCGCCTCATCGCCGCGCATCTCGCCGATCGGATCGGCGCGACGTTCACCGGGCGCATCGCCGGCGTGACGCGCTCGGGGCTGTTCGTGCGCCTTAAGGACACCGGGGCCGACGGATTCGTCCCGGTGTCGTCGCTGCACAACGACTTCTACAATCACATTGAGGGCCAACACGCGCTCGTCGGCAAGCGTACGGGCGAGACCTTCCGGCTCGGCGACACGGTGGAAGTGCGGCTCGTCGAGGCCATCCCCTCGGCGGGAGCCCTGCGCTTTGAGATGTTGAGCGAAGGCAAGAAGGGCCGTGTCGCCGCGCCCCACGCGGGCGCGGGGGCAGTGCGCGGCAAGGGCAGTTGGCGCCGGCGACGCTAGCGTGCGACCACGCGGCCCCATTCGGCTATTGACCCCGCTGCCGCCGGGCGCGAGGCTCCCCCCTCAGGCGTGAGGAACAAATGAGCGAACAGCCAACGGACCTGACGACATTCTCCGAGCCGCCGGCGCGCGACATCGCGCGCGCCTTGATGCGCGGGGCGGCGCAGAAATGCCCCGCCTGCGGCGACGGCAAGCTCTACCGAAAGTACCTGAAGGTCGCCGATAGCTGCGCCGCCTGCGGCGAAGAACTGCATCACCATCGCGCCGACGATGCCCCGCCCTACTTCACCATCCTGATCGTCGGGCACTTCCTCGTCGCCGGGGTGATGATGGTGGAGGATTACTTCCGTCCGAACTACTGGCTGCACATCGCCATGTGGTTCCCGCTAACCATAGGCCTGTGCCTGTGGTTCCTGCCGCGCGTGAAGGGCGCCCTCATCGGCCTGCAGTGGGCGCTGCGCATGCACGGCTTCGGCGGCGCCGACGCTATCGACCCGGCGCAGCCAACGCCGGAGCCGACGCCCAATGGATAGGGCCTGAGCGGCGACGTTGCTTGACACTCAGGCGTCGCTGGCTATGGTGCGCGCTCTCTGCAGCTAGCAGACAGAATTTCAGCTCCCCGAACCAGGTTTCCCCGCCATGGCCAAGCCCGTAACGCAGAAGATCAAGCTGCTTTCGACCGCCGGCACGGGGTTCTTTTACGTGACGAAGAAGAACCCGCGCACGAGCACCGAAAAGCTCGTATTCAAGAAGTACGATCCGGTCGTCAAGAAGCACGTCGAGTTCAAGGAAACGAAGATCAAGTAGGCGCGTGCGGGCCGAGAGCCTGCACCCTCGTGAAGACGCGCAGAAGCGCTGGCACCGGCACGGCACCGCACAGAGCATTTCAAGGACGATGGGGATTGGTCGAGTAACTTGACCAGGGCCCGCAACTCAACCCGGCAGCGGGGTAGTTAGTCCGAGAAAGCCACGGACCCTGGTCTAGTAACCAGATGGTTTGTCAAAGAGGGCGTTGACTCCCCGCCTGGTGCCGTGGCTGGTCCGATGCAGCTTCAACGAGGAGGCCACTCTAGCCGCTGAGACCAAGCCACGATTTTCCCGCGCTATCAGGAAATGCGGCGGACCTGACAGTGCGGAAAACCAATATTCGAATTGTGAGTACACGGCCGACGCATCCGTGATCGCTCGAACAATCTTGAAATCTATCGATCCCCCTCACGAAACGGTAATCTGACAGAGGACTCTGGTTAACGCAAGTTATGCTTTGACTGTGTCGAATTCATCACCACGATTCGAATCGTGCAGGCGCATGATCCAGTATCTGTGCGCTCGGCACATAGAAGTGCTGCACGCCAATTCGCGAGCCGACGCTCTTGTCCGCTGAAATCGAACGACTTTCCGCTATGCCGCGTTCGCGGCGACGCGATTGCGTCCGCGCCGCTTAGCGGCGAACAAAGCACTGTCGGCACGCCGGAAAACCGTCTCGGGTGTGTCATCCGGACGCTCGAGTGTGGCAAGTCCGACGCTCGCCGTCAGATGGATGCCAACCCCCGGTTTGACGGGGAAGGCGTCGGAGGCGATCGAGACGCGCAACCGCTCGCCCACCTGGTAGGCGCGGTCCATCGTCGTGTCCGGCATGATGACGAGGAATTCCTCGCCGCCGAAACGGCAGGCCAGATCGATGCCGCGCGTGTTGCGGCGGAAGCGAGCGGAGAACTCCTTCAACACGGCATCGCCGACGTCATGTCCGTACGTGTCGTTGACCTGCTTGAAGTGGTCGATATCGGCGAGCAGCACCGAGAGCGCGCGGCCGGTGAGGCGTGCATCGTCGACCAGCGTCGACAGATGCGTTTCCATGTAGCGGCGGTTGTGCAGGCCGGTGAGCGAGTCGATGACCGAGGCCTCGATGCTCTCTTCCAGGCGGTTGCGCAGGTGATCGGAATAGCGCTTGCGCTTCACCTGCGTGCGCACGCGGGCCAGCAACTCGTTCTGGTCGACGGGACGCATGATGTAGTCGTTGACGCCCATGTCGAGACCGCGCAGCAGCCGCGCCTCGTTTCCGGGCTCGACCAGCACGACGAGGGGCAGATGCCGGGTACGGTCGGCCGATCGCGCCTGCGAGCACAGCCGCAGCCCGTCGGCACCGGCGAGCGTGAGGCTGACGATGAGCACATCGAAATCCTCTTCGGCGAGTTCGGCCATCGCCGCCTGCGGTGACGTCGCCAGCACCGTGCCATGGGCGACAGACAGCCAATCGAGAAGCCGCGCCGCCGACCGCGGGTCGTCGTCGACGACGAGAATGCGCCCCTTCTCCTCCGACAATGCCCTCAGCAGCGCCGCGTCCTCGCTCATGCCCATCTGCCGGCCGGTGAGGGCGCGCATGAGCATCTCGTCGGTCAGGGTCTTCAGCCGCGCCAGGTTCTTCACCCGCGTTATCAAGGCGATCTCGTCGACCGGCTTGGTCAGGAAGTCGTCGGCGCCACCCTGCAGGCCGCGCACCTTGTCGGCGACCTGATCGAGCGCGGTGACGAGCACGACGGGAATGTGGTGCGTTTGCGGGTTCGACTTGAGGCGGCGGCAGGTCTCGAAGCCGTCCATGCCCGGCATCATCACGTCGAGCAGCACGACATCGACGCGCTCGCGTTCGCAGATGTCGATGGCCTCTTGCCCCTTGCCGGCGATGAGCACGTCGAAGTACTCAGCCGACAGGCGAGCTTCGAGCAGCTTCACGTTCGCAAGGATATCGTCGACTACAAGGACTCGAGCGGTCATCTTCGCCAATACGCTGTTACTGTTTAGGCGCGCGGTTCACCGACGAAGCGCTGCACGGTCTCGAGAAAATTGCCGACGGAGATGGGCTTGGAGATGTAAGCTTCGCACCCGCCGGAACGGATGCGCTCTTCATCGCCCTTCATCGCGAAGGCGGTAATGGCGACAACGGGGATGTGCCGGAGGTCGTCGTCCTCCTTGATCCACTTGGTCACCTCAAGCCCGGAGACCTCCGGAAGCTGGATATCCATCAGGATCAGCGCCGGGCGGTGACGGCGCGCCAGCTCGAGCGCCTCCAGACCGCTGCGGGTCTGAATCGTCGTGTACCCGTGCGCCGCGAGGATGTCGTGGAAGAGCTTCATGTTGAGCTCGTTGTCT